>CAZKIR010000170.1:6257-8026 GCA_964552835.1 uncultured Bacteroidales bacterium | reverse complement strand
CACTGGTGGGAGTATGAACGCCGAGGGCAGGGATTTTGATTTTGAATACCTGCAAGTGTTGGTGCAGGCAGACCCCAACACCATTATCGCGCGGAGTTACCAGGGAAGGAATACCAGCGAATCCATGTTAGGCCGCTTTATTTATGATTATGATAAAAATATTTTTTTAACGGCTAGTGTACGGAGAGAAGGTTCTTCAAACTTTGGGCCAGGAAACCGCACGGGATTGTTTCCTGCTTTTTCCGCGGCTTTCCGGTTAAACGAGTACTTCATGAAAACGGTTGACAAGGTTAGTTCCCTTAAAGTACGCGGGGGATATGGTGTGACAGGAAATGCCAATATTGGTGGACATCAATTTTCCAGTTATATAGAAACCGCGAACGAGATGGTATATAGCATGGGGGATCCACAAAAACCAGTTTTTGGAAAAGCCCCCTTGTATACCTTTGGAAATGAGCAAGTTCAATGGGAAGAAGCACGTATGACCAACATTGGGCTTGACTTGGTTGCTCTTGCTAACCGCTTACAAGTAACGGTAGATTATTATTATAAAAACCAGGAAAAGATGCTGGTTGAAAAGCGTGTTTCTGCCGTGCACGGAAGGTATGACCGTTATGGTGCCTGGACAAACCTGGGCAAGGTGAATAACAGGGGGATCGAATTTAACACGCTTTACAAGGAAAACTTCGGTGACTTTAATTATAGCGTGAACATGAACTTCACGACAATCAAGAATACAGTAATTGAATTACCGGGGGGGGATATTATCGAGAGCCATAGCCAAACCACGGAGGGCAATACCATTAGTTCTTTTTATGGGTGGGCCTATGATAGAGTTTTGCAAGAAGACGATTTCGAGCAGGATCCCGATGGTAATTTGCTCAAAGACGAAAAAGGAAATTTCATTATTAAACATGCTTACCAGGAAGCTAGTACTGCCCCTGGCGACTTTAAGTTTAAAGATTTAAACAAGGACGGGGTAATAAATGCCACCGACAAGACAATCATTGGTAAACCATATCCGGATTTCACTTACGCGTTTAACCTTGATCTTGGATACAAGATGTTTGATTTTTCGGTTTTCTTGTATGGCTTGCAAAACACAGATATATATAATGATTTTTATGCTAATTCCGGTTTGGCTACTGATGCTAACGGGAAAGATAACAATAAGCTGCGGACGGTAATGGATTACTGGACACCGGAAAATCCCGTGAAGGATCAGACACGGATTAACGTGGTGGATCCCAATAATAACAAGCGGATATCCTCCTTTTTTATCGAAGATGCATCGTTTTTACGGGTTAAAGACCTTCAGCTTGGCTTTACCTTGCCCGATAACTTGTTAACATATATTAATGCAAAGCGGTTGCGGCTATACGTGAGCGCGAAAAACTTGTATACGTTTACAAAATACCGGGGCTACGACCCTGAAATTGGGAGCAAGAAAATACTAAACGCCGGGGTGGATTTTGGGAGTTATCCCTTGCCACGGACCTACATGTTTGGTATAAACCTGGATTTTTAATGAATAAAAAGGAAATAACCATGAAAAAATTAATTATATATAGTATAATGCTTATCGTGATTTCTGCTTGCGGCGAGGAATATTTGGATGTGCCGCATGGAAGTGCACCTACTACAGGAAATTTTTATAAAACCTCGCAACATGCCCAAGATGCTTTGATTGCCGCATACGGCCCTCTTGCCTGGCGTGGTTTTCACGGGATCGACTTTCAGTTCTTGTATTACTCGCTAGATGATCGGGT
>CAZKIR010000170.1:0-6247 GCA_964552835.1 uncultured Bacteroidales bacterium | reverse complement strand
CGAGATGTTTATTTTTAAATCTACTGATAGTAAAGTTTTTAGTTTGTATGATGATCTTTATAAAGGGGTGTATCGTTGCAATATCTTGAACCAAAAACTTGGGGATATCCCCATGGAAAAGATGGAGAAAGAGTTGGTGCAAGGGCAAATTTATTTTTTAAGGGGTTTTTATTATTTTTACCTGGCAACCTTGTTTAATGCCCCGCCTTTGGTAACCCACGCCAACGAAAATCCCAACGCGACATATAAAAACACTCCCCAAGAGGAAATATATGATTTCGTGAAAAAGGAGTTTAAAAAAGCAGCAGATCTGCTTGTATGGGAGTGGACTGGAGACGACGTGGGCAGGGCCACTAAAGGTGCTGCATTGGCGATGCTGGGCAAAACATACTTGTACCAGGAAGTTTGGGATTCTGCTGCCATACACTTGAAAACCCTTATTGATGAAGGCCCTCATGATTTAATGATGCCCCAGGGAGATAACCCGGATTCATTGGACTACATGTACTCTTACCTTTGTAATTTCTCTTCCTTTGACCTGAGTACCGGGAAAAACAAGTATAAGGCCGAAAACAACAAGGAATCAGTTTTTTCGGTACAGTTTAATGACGATTACGGGGGGATAATATGGAACCCGGGATGGCAATGTGACGGTTCTTTGTTTTCAGCTTATTTTGCACCGCATGGATGGAGAAACGTGGTGCCGACTAAAAAATTCGTGCAGCAATTCGAAACGATAAGCAATCACCCAAGCGGTGCGTATGAAAAGGATCCCCGCTTGTATGCCACGGTTTTTTCTCAAGGAGATACATTGGATTACTGGTATCCCGAAAAAGAAGAATACTACCATCAAACGTTTAATGATAAGGAACATAACAATCCTTTGATTACCCAAGGGTATGGCCTGAAAAAATATGCTTACCCCCTGCATTTCTCGAATGCTTCAGCTCCATGGCTAGACCCTAACAATTGGCGCGTTATTCGTTTTTCCGATGTTTTGCTCATGTACGCCGAAGCGGAATATCATTTGAACGGGAATTCGGCCGAGGGATTGAAAGCCTTGAACCGGGTTCGCGAACGGGCCGGTATGCCGGCAATTACTGAATTGACAAAGGAGGCTATAATCCATGAACGCGACGTGGAACTCGGGTGCGAGTGCATCCGGTTTTTTGATTTGGTGCGGTGGAGCAAGCCTGACGACAACGGAAATGTTTGGGCTAATCCAGAAGAATTGGTCACGGGATACGAGAAAGGAAAATCCGAGTTCCTGCCTATCCCAAATGAAGAGATTAACATCAACCAAGGGAAGTTAAAACAAAACCCCAGGTGGTAATTTAATCTTCAGAATATTACTTGGCCCCGGTTAAAAATCATTTAAAAGGTTTTTGCCGGGGCTTTGTTTTATGTAGGCAAGAATAATGTGCTAGGCTAGTTTTTCCAAGATCTTGGCCACGGTTTCTTGTCCATCAGCAATAATAATCATCTGTATACCGAATTTATCGAGCAAGTCTTTGGCCTTGGGACCAAAATCGCCCGACACGACTTTTTTCACGCCCTGTTCTACCATGGTGCCCGCTGCCTTGGTCCCGGCACCACCCTGGGCTTGAGCAAACTCGTTTTTCACGAATTCTGTTTCCCTGGTTTCATCATCATAAATGCAGAAATAGGCCGCCCGGCCAAAACGCAAGTCAAAAGGGGAATTTTTTTGGTTTCCCTCGGAAGTTATTGCTATTTTCATGATATGTAATTGTTTTGTTAGATTTTTATTTGTTTATTGAATGTTTAATATAATAATACGTTGTTTCGCTTGAATGGGCTATTTTTTTAATGTTTCTGTTTTTTTTGATTTGCATACAGGGCAAGAATCCGTGTCCTCTTCTGGTACCGTGAAGCGGGCATGGCACTCGTGGCAAATGTACCAGGTTTTGTCCATCATGGCATTGCCATAAACAGATTTAATGCCCCTGGTCTCGACCAACGCGCGGGCTATTTTTTTTCGGGCGCTCTCGTATATCCGGGCAAAAGTTGGCCGGGAAACCCCCATGATCTTGGCCGCCTCGTCATGTATTAAGCCATCATAGTCCGTGAGCTTGATGGCCTCGTATTCTTCATATAACAGGTCTACCGCCTCGCGGCGCCCCCTCCTGGCCCCGTAAGGGCTATATCCTTTAAAGTTAGGTGGGGCAACTACCCTTCTCGGGCTTCTTCTTCTGGGCATAGAAATATTTTAGCACAAAAATAACGAGAATATTCTCGATTTGCAAAATTTTCTTTCATCTCTTAATATTCATCAATGCATATAACGATTTGGATACCCTTTTTCTTGCATACCTTCTCGGGCAATTCCAAGATTTCTTCCCAATCATTTTTATAAATACAGCAATCATTATGTTACTAACAAAAATGTTAGTAATGCAATGGTTACTTCCTAATCAATCAATTAACAACAAGGTTTTGTACATGAGATGAATAAGTTACGATGGCCTGTAAAACCAAATGGGATTAGCCCGTGGTAAAATTATTATTATCAAGTCATTAGTTGTTCCGCGTAAGAGGCAGGTCAATTGCCCCATCCCAGTTTACCAAACAATTTCTTTACCTTCGATTTTAACTTGTGAAAGAAACTTTTGTTTTCACGTTTAGTCTTGTGGCCTGATGGGTGAATAGTTTCGGGCAGGGGAGAGGGGTTTTCGGTTGAATCTAAATTTTCTTCTTCCCAGGCATTACCCGATCCAGTTTTTTCTTCCTTACCTGGCATTTTGAATTCTGCAGGTTTTGATATGGCAGTTTTCTTGTGCCCGTGGCTTTCAAAGTTTACCTCTGTCAGGCTTTTTACAGAATCCATAAAACCTTCGAGCATCACGGTATCCTCGCCATTTTCATCAATGGTGCCCGTGAAGACGGATTTTTTAAAGTCAAGAAGGTACAAGATGCGGTGTTCAATCGAATTTCTTGAAACAAAATTGAACACGTTTATTTTCTTTTTTTGTCCCAGGCGATAAATCCTGCCCACGCGTTGTTCGAGTACCGCCGGGTTCCAGGGCAGGTCCATGTTGATTAATATGTTCGCGCATTGCAGGTTTACCCCAACCCCGCCTGCATCTGTCGACAAGAAGACTTTTAGGCCTTTTTCCGCGTGAAACTTCTCGATAAGGGTCCTCCGGTCTTTTGCCGCAACGTCCCCGTTCAGGTAAACGTAAGAAAGGTTTAATTTTTCCAATTCGTTAATTACCAGGTCAAACATCCTTTTCCATTGGCTAAAGATAACGATCTTGCAATCGCCTTCTTCGACCAGTTCGTGCAGCAATTCTTTTAACTCGCCAATCTTGTACCCGTGGTTGGTATTTTGGTCCAGGATATAGGTTGTATTTGCCACCATGCGCATGCAACTCAAGTAAGAGAGTAGTTTTTTCCGTTCCTCGTCTGATAAATGTCCCGTTCTTATCCATTTATTTACCAGCTTGCAGACCATCGTGTAATAATCATCGTGATCTTTTTTTTGTTCATCGGTCATTTCCACGAAGAAATTCTTGTCTGTCCTTCCCGGGAGTTGATCGGCTATTTCTTTTTTCGTGCGCCGTATTAATATATCTTCCAGGGTTTTGTTTATCCCGCGAAGGTTTGTATATCCCTTGAGTTTTCCAGATTCGTCGGTGATTTGATGGTTGTGCAAAAACCGGAACAGGGGGCCAAGCTTGTAACGGTCAATGTACTCGACGATGGAATGTAGCTCGTCTATCCTGTTCTCGAGCGGTGTCCCCGTCAGTACGGTGCAATAGGGTGAAATGATTTTTTTCACGGCTTGGGCTGTCTGGGTCTTCCAGTTTTTAATGCGTTGGGCTTCGTCGATGATGACCAGGTCAGGCCCCCACTGGTTTACCAACTCGTGATCATGTCTTGTAATCCCGTAGCTGATAATCTTGTAAAAAGAGTTGGCCTGGTACAGGATTTTTCTCTTGTGCCTCATCCCTTCTACTATCATGGCTTCTTTTTCGGTAAATTTTTCAATTTCTCTTTGCCACTGGTATTTTAAAGAGGTGGGGCATATGATCAAGACTTTGCCCACCTTAAGGAAACGGGCAAATATCTCGGTAGCGGCTATGGCCTGAATGGTTTTGCCCAGTCCCATTTCATCGGCCAGCAATACCCTTCCTGCGCGGGTAATTTTTGTCACCCCTTCTTTTTGGTAAGGATATAAATTAGCCTTTATCAAGCCATTAAATATTTCACTGTTTATCCCTTTCGGGAATATTTTATCCAGCTTTCCTTGCCTGTTTTCGTGCTCATCGTGGCGTTGTACCCATTCAAACACGTCGGGGTATACCCTGAAACCCGGGTCATTGGCCAGCACCTCGTTTATGAAACCATTCAATCGGTTTGTCTTATCTGGTTTCAAGAAGCCATTTTTATCAAAAATTGTATTTTCCAGTGGATGGATGATTTCATCATCTGCTTTCATCAAGCGGATTTTTCGTTCGTTGCCATAATGGACAGTGAGTGAACAGTACCTTTTATCTAGTTTCTGGTTAAAAAATCCCCGCGTTTCCTCGTTTTCTCTCAGTAGGTGCAAAACGTATTCCAGGTGTTTGCAGGTCCCCAGTCCATTGATCTTGAAATCCGGGCAGGAACAAAAGTTGAAACTCGTTTCATTGTCACGTATAGATACCTTGTAGGTATTTTTTGATTCAGGGTTATGAACTTCAAAATCAGAATAAACAGGATGCTCCCCTACATTAGTCACGGTAAAATTGTTTTTGTCAAGGGCAAATTGTTTTCGCAGGGCAATTTGCCACTCGTCGATTGTCATATTTGTCGGTTTGCGATAGTAGGGAACTCTTTTCCGGCTTGCTTTTTCCATGGTAAGTTGTTTTTTTCAAGCAATAAAAGTAGAAGATTTTGTTATACGGGTAAAATGTTAAGGCTAAAGTTTTAAACAAGAAGTGAACAGGTTTTTATTGCATTGGCAGGTTGTTTTTTAGTTACAGCTACTTAGGATGTTATTTAAAATTTTTGTTGATTTTTCGACTAGATCAATTTTTTATCGTATCATTACCAAAAAGAATGCATGGGCGATAATGAGATTAAAGAACTAGTGGCCAAAGCCAGGGCGAATGATCAAAAGGCTTTTCAACAACTGGTAGAGAACTACCAGGCCATGGTTTATAGCCTTGCTTATCGTTTGCTTTGCAATGCCGATGACGCGAAAGATATCGTGCAGGAAACCTTTTTTAAAGTATGGAAAAACCTGGGCAAGTATAATGATGCAATGAAGTTCTCGACCTGGTTGTACCGGATAGCAAGCAATCAATGTTATGATACATTGAAATCAACTAAGTATAGAAACAACAGGTTCATGGGCGATGTGCATTCGGCCGCGGTTTTATCAAAAGCAAAAAATGAAAATTTAGAAACGAAAATTATCCAGGATGATATAATAAAACTCATCCGGTACCTGACTGAAAAACTTTCGCCCAAGCAAAAGCTTGTTTTTACCTTGAGCGAGCTGGACGGGCTTGCAGTTGACGAGATTGTTGAAATTACAGGCCTTTCGCCAATCAAAATCAAGAACAACTTATACTTGGCGCGAAAGCAAGTGCGCGCCCAACTGGAAATAATAGACCGTGACCATGAAAACGATAAAAATAATACACATGAAAAGTGATAAATACCAGGATACCATTGACATGTTAAAGGGGGTTCGGCCTTTGCCCGATAACCCTAGGGCACTCGCGGGCCTTGTCATGGAGAAAGTAAAAGGCCAGGAAGCCAGGTATCAGCGTACCTACCACATGTATGCCCGATATGTCCGGCCCATCCTGACAGCCGCGGCCGTGTTCCTTCTTTCCCTTTTTGTGTATGAAAACGCGGGCACGGGAAAACCGGGAACAGCTATGCATATGACAGGTATAATGATGGATGAAGAAATTGGCCATAAGGTGAAAGTGGGCAAGGCGAAGCCTGATCCCATTCCGATGAAAGGGAACAACTGCCATTTTTTTTTCTTGAAAACCAGCACCCGTTTCCAGGTTCAACAAGCATTTGATTGCTACCTTCAATATCAAAATCAAAAACAACCGACGGGCCACAGCCTTCAAAATAAAGTACAGGCCGTTGTTTTAAAGTATTAAAATAAAAACGATTAGCCATGAAAAAAGCAAATATGTTTTTCTTGCTTGCCACTTTTTTGTTTATGATCCTATCATGTTCTCATGAAGATTACAAGATGTTTACCGAGATCCATGAAGAC
>CAZKIR010000169.1:0-8038 GCA_964552835.1 uncultured Bacteroidales bacterium | reverse complement strand
CCGCAAGGGCAAACCAAACCTTACAGAAGATGCCACCAACCCGGAATACAGCTTCACCTAGACCATGAACATCTCGGCCGAACGGGATGCTGAAACCGTCGACTGGTTGCCTGGTGGCGAGGTATACCGTGCCATTAACCTGGGCTTCCAGGTAACGGGTACCAACTTCGTGACCCAAGGGCCTGACAGGGTAGATTTCGTGCTGCGAGATCCTCCTGGCTCTAACAGTTCATCCTACGTGGAAGAGGGTTTTACCATCTCGCGTACTGAATCGAAAACCAAGAACCGTGGCTTTGATGCTAGCCTGGGCGTGTTCGTGATGGCAGGACCGGTAACGGCAGGGCCTACTTTTAACCACGAGTCTAGTTGGACAACGAACAACAGCACGACCGAGACCGTGACCTTTAACACGAAATATAGCACCAGCGATGATCCCGCTTACGTGGGCGATATGGGCGACGTCTTCTTCGGGCGTTCTACCAACATTACCTACGGCTTGTGCAAGCAATTGAGCATCCTGCCGACGGACAGCTGCCATCCAGACTTGCCAAGTGCCGACAGCGAGTTTAGTGGCCATAAAATTGGACAGATGTACAATTTCGCCATGGGCGATCAAGTTGCAACGACCTTTATTTACACGCAAAACCATATCGAGAATTACCTGATACCCGATTTGATGAAGCTTAGGAACAATTTCTTTGTCAATAACCCGGGTACTTACGACCTGGTAGACGATGCCGCGCGGGACGAGTTGATTCCCGACCCGGGATACTACAATTACAACGGTGGCCACGATGTGGATTCCGTGGAATTGTACCAGCGTATGATCAACGGTTGGGTCATGGAATTGGCCTTGAACGAGTTCCAAAAACTCGTGGCCGACGGCGACGTGCGTTCCGCTTATAACTGGGGCTTCACCACCATGGATTGGGAACTGGGCAACATTACCGTGTCCGAATTCCCCGGTTACCAAAGGGTATACTTCTCTATTGGCCAGGGGAAATCAAGAGTGAGCGCCAACATCAAGCGCGAGTACGATCGCAACCAGGATTTCTTTAACAAGAACATCAGTTTTGACGCGGGTTCTATTTACGAGAGCAGCATGACGACTTCTTTTGAATCATCGGTCGAAAGGACTTATGAATTCCAGACTTCCATTGGGTTCCAGAGTGAAGTAGAAACACCGGGCATTAAAATCCCATTCGTGGGCCGTACACCGGGCTTGAAGATTGAAGCTTCCGCGAACGTGAATTTCGGAGGTTCCGAATCAAGTTCGAAAACTGAAACCAAGGAACGCACCGTGGGCTATACTTTAACAGATGGTGACCAGGGCGACTTCTTTAGCGTGGACATCGCGAAAGATGCCTATGGAAACGGGCCTATCTTCATTACCCGCGGTGGCCAGTCAGCTTGCCCGTACGAGGGCGTGACCGAAACCAAGTACGTGATGCCGGGGACCTCTATTGGTAGCGCGACCATGAAAATCGAGATACCGACCTTGCAGGTTGACCAGGCCACGGTTTCGAACGTACCGGAAACCAATCCCGCCGTGTTTACCCTCAAGTTGGGCAATCAAAGCGAGGTGGAAGCCGATAGTTGGTACATCCTGGCCGTTGACGTGGCCAGCAACCCCAACGGGGCCAAGGTAAAAATGGACGGGGCTTCTATTAACAATGGAACGGCTATCCTTATCCCGGGCGGCACGCAAATCACGAAAACCATTGAACTGTACAAGGGCAAAAAAGACGTGAACGAGTACGATGACATCCGTCTGGTGCTGCATTCCATGTGCCAGTACGATCCAACGGACGACGTGGACGATATTTATGATGACGTGTCCATCTCGGCACACTTTATCCCCACTTGTTCGCCCGTGGCCCTTTCTCAACCATCTGATAACTGGTTGGTGAACATCCATGATAAGGATACCTTGCCCATACGGATCAGCGACTACAATACCCAGCTTTCTACCTTCAATAAACTGGCCTTGCAATACAAGCCCAAGGCTGAAAGCAACTGGGTAAGCCTGTATAATTTCTTTAATAACCAAACTGCTTACGACGAGCATGAAGGCGATGACAAGGAATTGATCGATAACCGGAGTTTCCTGTTGTACGATTGGGATATGAAGAATTTGTTGGACAGGGAATACCAGTTACGCGCCGTGACGGTTTGCGAGGATAACTCGGTTTATGAATCAACTCCATTAAACGGCTTGGCCGATACCAAGCGTCCGGGCTTGTTTGGTTCGCCCCAACCGGCCGATGGCATCTTGTCAGCCAATGATGAAATCAAAATCGTTTTTGACGAGTTGATTGAAGAGGGCTTGATAACCGATTATAATTTCGAGGTAAAAGGTGTGCTGAACGGATCAGACCTGCACCATGGTACAAGCGTGTACCTGGATGGCAACGGGGATTTCGTCCGTATACCAAAAGGCTTGTCATTGAAAGATAAATCCTTTACCATCGAGTACTGGATGAAGAAAGAAACGGGCGGCACCGGTACGGTATTCTCTACCGGGAACAGCCAGAATAATACATTCAGGGTATACCACGCGGACGGGAACATCAATATTGACGTGAACGGGAACGTGCAGTCTGCCGCGAACAGTATGGATGACGGTAGCTGGCACCATTGGGCGATCGTGTATAACGAGTCCAGCAAGATGTTTACCGTGTATTGCGATGACCAATTGTTGATGGAAAAAGCCCTCGACAATGTTACGGCCATGGACTGGATGTACCTGGGCAAAAACAGCGTGAACGACGGCGGCTATCTCACGGGCAATATCCATGACCTGAGAATCTGGGATCGTGCCTTGAACATGAGCAGCATTATCCAGCGAATGAGCATAAACCTGACCAGTACCGAGCCCGGCTTGGTAGGCTTCTGGCCCATGAACGAGGCCAATGGCACCAAGCTGAACGACTTGTCACGCAACCGTCACGGTAGCTTGTACGCGAGTTGGAACGTGTTCCCGAGCAGCAAGGCCTATGCCTTTAACGGTACAGATCAGGCAGCGAGCTTCTCCACTTCTACCATTCCCATGGGAACCGAAATGGACATGAGCTTCGAGTTATGGTTCAAGGCCGATGCCTCGGCAGCAGGTTCTTGTATTTTCTCGAATGGAAACGCGGAAGAGGAAGTTACTTCAGCAAAATCTATCTGGAACGTGAACCTGACCCCGGGCGGGAAAGTGGAAATAGCGAACAACAATAATACCGTTACTTCCACCGATTCCTATCTTGACGGACAGTGGCACCACGTGGCTTTCGTACTCAACCGCAGGGCTTATGGTACATTGTTCATGGACGGTGAAAAAGTAGCCTCGACCACGGCTACCGGCTTTGGTAACTTCCAGTCAGCCTTTGCCTACATCGGTGCCAGGGGTTACGTGAACAACTCGGGCGTGAAAACATTTGACAAGTTCTTCCCGGGAACGGTTGACGAACTTAGGGTTTGGAACCTTGCCCGCAAGCAGGAACAGATCGAGATGTACATGAATACCAAGTTAAGTGGCGACGAGATTGGCTTGATGGCCTACTTCCCGTTCGAAACTTACGAGGAAGTCATGGGCGTGATGCAATCGGCCAAATCACTTGAAGACATGTCAGTTGATCCATACAGTGGCGATGGCAGCAGCAACTGCGGGAGCCTTGTATTGGCAGGTGATGAAAGCATTAGCGAAACCTCCCCGAATATCCGAAGGGAAAGGGCAAAACAAAGTGTTGACTTTGACTATGCCGTGAACGAGAACGCGATCATCATTACACCAAATGCTTCCCTGGCCTTAATCGAAAGGTGCATCCTGGAGATTACCGTGAAAGGCATCAAGGACAAGCATGATAACGCGATGGCCTCGCCCGTTACCTGGACGGCTTATGTTGATAAAAACCAGGTACGTTGGGACGATGAGCTCTTCGAGTTCGAGAAAGAAATTGGCGAGCCACTTTCTTTTGAAACCAATATCGTGAACCTGGGCGGTTTACAGCAAGACTTTACCATCTCGAATATACCAAACTGGATGAACGTGAACCCGGTAAGTGCTTCTGTTGCACCCAATAGCGAGTTAAAAGTCACCTTTACGGTGAACAGCGAGATTGGTATAGGCAATTACCAGGAAGACTTGTACCTGGAAAGTAAATCCGGCTTTAACGAAAAACTGGCATTAAACTTGCGAGTTTACAAGCCAGCACCTGATTGGACAGTGGATGAAAGCCAGTTTGAAAGCAGTATGAACATAGCCGGGCAAATTATGATAAAAGACGTGTATAGCTCTGACGAGTATGATAGGATAGGGGCTTTTGTTGGCGAAGAGTGCCGCGGAGTGGCCTCCCTGGATTACAAGGAGAGCTATGATGATTACATCGTCTTCCTGACAGTATACGGGAATTCCATGGGCGAAGAAATCATCTACAAGATTTGGGATGCCAGCGAAGGAATGGTGTATTCTGACGTGGAACCTGTCCATACTTTTGAGCCAAATCAATTCATGGGCAGCATGAGCCAACCCGTGGTCTTTGAAGCCGGCGGAAAAGTAGACAACTTGATTGATTTCAAGGACGGATGGAATTGGATATCTTTCTACCTGGACGTGGAAACTCCCGGCGTGAATGACTTGTTTGCCGGTATTGGCAACCAAAATGAAGACATCATTAAACACGCGGACGTGTTCTCGACTTATGATCAGTCCGCGGGTGAATGGTTTGGTTCACTGACCTCGGTTGACCTTGGTAAACTGTACCGGGTGAAATTTGCACAGGTCTATAGCCTGGAATATCGTGGTACCCCGGTTAACCCGGAAGACCACCCCATTCAGCTAACAAGGGGATGGAACCGGATTGGCTTCTTGTCGACCAAGCGCTTGTCCGTCAGTGATGCCATGGCAGGCTTCGAACCCGCGGTGAACGACGTGATCAAGAGCCAATTCCAGTTTGCTACCTGGGACGGCTACGAATGGCTGGGCAGCTTGTCGTACATGAAACCTGGCGAAGGCTACATGTACCAATCCAAGAGCTCGTCCACGAAAGAGTTTACTTACCCGGATGTGGCGTCACTGCAATTGAAAACCAATGTAGTGGAAAAACCGGTCATCGCGCTTGAAAATGGCTTAAATGCACGTTCTTATGAACATTCCATGAACATCGTGGCCCGTGTTGAAGGCCTTGACATACCGGAAGGCGCATTGCTTGCCGCGTACGTGGATGGAGAATTACGTGGAATGGCAGCCGTCGAGAAAGCGAGTGGTTTGTTAGATTATAGCTTCCTTACCATCTTTGGAAACCATGATGAGAATGGACTCGACATTCAATTTAGGTTACTGGGTGAAAATACCGACATGTTACTAAACGGTGAGGTGCAATATGCCCAGGACCAAGTAACCGGGACCATCTCATCGCCATATATCTTGTCGGCCAACAACAATATGCTGGCCCAGGAGGGACTTGGAGAGGCGAATTGCTCCGTGTACCCCAACCCCTTTGCCGAACAGTTGCAAGTAGACCTGTACATTCCCGAGGCGGGAGACCTGGAGATTGCCCTTTATAGCCTGATGGGAGAAAAACTGGTCACCTTGTATGATCAAAAGGTGGACGCGGGTGTTCAAGGTTTTGAATTGAAGGTTAATGGAGACAGTCAATTCAATGTTGGCGAAGGCGTTTACTTGCTTAAGGTTAGCCTGGGCGATGAATTGTTTGTCCGTAAAGTGTTTAAAGTAAAATAATGAAGTAATTATTGCCGGCAGGTTTTTTAGCCTGCCGGCATCAAACATAAGTTTTAACAAATTTTGGAGGAAAAATCATGGTTCGAATATCTATACTATTACTGATCCTGTCTATCTCGCTCGCGGGATTCTCACAGCCTTCGGGATGGGATGTAAGCAGCTCGGATTTCGAGTATTCCATGACCGTAACAGGTGTGTTGGAGTACGAGGGGGACGCTTACGGGCAAGCAGGTGATTACCTGGCTGCATTCGTGGGCAGTGAATGCCGGGGCCTTGCAGAGGCCAAGTATGAAGAAGCCCAGGACAAGGTCTTCTTTTATCTCACGGTTTTTAGCAATACCTATCAGGGAGAAAAAGTGGAATTGAAGTTTTATAACAGCCCGAACAGCCAGAAAGTAGACTGCGCCAATGAAATTGATTTCGTTGACGGCAATAACCAGGGCACGGTAAGTGCTCCTTATACCATCACCATCGACGGCGAGCTTACTGCTATCGATGAGGTATCGGTGGATGCCGCTTTTAAGTGTTTTCCGAACCCTGCCAACTCGTATATTAAGATCGAAGGGGCATCTATGATAAAAGAAGTGAAAGTGGCCGATGTATTGGGGAAAATGGTTGTTTCGCCCTTACAGCTAAACCAAACTAGTTATGAACTAGACGTGTCTGATTTGCCCAGGGGGCGGTATTTTTTGATTATCAACCCGGGGCCCGCACAAGCTATAACAAATTTTATAAAGCAATAATTGTAAAGGTTAAGTAATTTTTTTTAAAGGTTTAGGTTTTTTAGCGGTTAATGAAGGAAAGGGGTGCCTGGTTACTCGGGTGCCCCTTTCTGATTTTAATGGGGCAATGAGCGGTTTACCAATTAGATAGTTTTTGCCACAACACCGCTCCCAAGTGGCTAACGAGGGATCGTGACTTTGGGGCTGCTGCTCAAATCGCGTAGCGATGGTGTCATGAAAAAACAATTACTGAGCGAAAAAGAAATCGTTTAGCTCGTAGATATCGGCGGTGGTGAAATCGGAGCTATAATCAAAGAAATTGTCAATGGCTTTTAACAATTCCTCGAACGAGATATAGCCGTCATTGTCCATGTCAATGGACTTGAATTTTTCCGGTATTTCCAAGCCGGAAGTTTCCGAACGGCTGTACCGGGACCAGCTAAGCATGTAATCGTACACGTCTGACCGCGGCACGGCATTTTTTGTTTTTTCCAGGTAATTGGCCAGTTCACTGGCTTCAATGGCAATCCCCTGGTCATTTACAAATGCACCTGCCGGGGTATTTGCTTCCTCGTCCAGGTAATTTGGCACACCATCCCGGTCATCATCATAGGGGCAGCCAAGGCTGTCCACTTCTACCCCGAAGGGGGTACCGGGGCATTCGTCAGAAAAATCCAATATATTGTCATAATCTTCGTCTGCGGCCAGTTCCGCGAAGTCTTCCGCGTCCAGTTCCAGGAAGTATTTTTCCACGGTAATGGTTTCGTCATCCGACCAAAGGTCGTAATGGAAAGTAGCGTAAGATAACATGTACTTGTCATTTTTCAGGAAGCTGCCATTCGAGTTGTCAACCCCGTCCAGGAAATCAGTGTTGGCGAAATGAAAAGACGCCCCGAAGCGGACTTTCGCACGGTCGGAAAGGTAGTAATCAATCCCCGCGTCCACGGAGGGCAAGTTAAAACTCACGTTGCCCGAGGAAGTTTTCACCACGGCTTCCTCGTACTCGTTATCCTGCTGAAAACTCACGGATTCGCCAGGCCGTAGTATATCGCCTGGGCTATGGTTTGCCACCAGGCCCTCGTTCCAGGGTTGGTATTCATTCGTGCCGTCCCCCTTGTTGGTGTTTGTACTGAAGAAAAAGGCCTCCACGCCCAGGGCCACGAAGGGCCTTACTTTTTTCTCCCCGCTTGGAAAGAAGTTTCCAAAACCATAATCAATGTTCAAACCAAGGCTTTGCACGCTGGTCTGGAAATTATAATAAGCTTCCTGTCCCGGGTCCTGGGCCAACTGGTAAAACAAGTACTTGTCCTCGCCCCTGAGGTTGCCCACGTTAAAATAAAAGTTGAGCTTGGAGTAATGCCGGGGATCCAGAAAAGTGGACAGGTTGGCCTTTATAGCAGGCGTACCGGCCAGGAGGTTGTTGCGGTTGCCGCTCATGTCGCCATAAAAAGACATGATACCTCCCCCGAAGCCTAGCACGGGCATGTACACGGGGTTTTCCACTTCCACTTCTTCTTCCAACATGCCTTCAAAAATATTATCCTGGCTTTTTGCTTGTAGTGCTAACAAGACAAAAGCCAAGGGGAACAAG
>CAZKIR010000168.1:0-8075 GCA_964552835.1 uncultured Bacteroidales bacterium | reverse complement strand
TTAGCTTTCTTCAGCTTGACAACTTGTTTGGTCCTGGCTTGTCGGGGTTGGTTAAAAAAGCTTATTCCCTTAAATTTTCTTCCCGGGTCCATTTCACTTCCCGGCCTAGTAACGAAACGCCCACGTAACCTTTCAAGTGTAACACCTCCGGCTTGTCCTCAAACCAAATGTAACACTTGTAGGTGTTCCCGTTCGTGGGATCGTATATGGTGCCATCTTCCCATTCTTCGTCATCTTTATCATATTCAAAACCATTTAGCAAACGTAATCCCATGAGCGGTTGCCCCCTGAGGTTCTCGTTCGGGTTCTCGTCGTCTATTTTAGGGGTCCCGTCTTCCTCGTTTGGCTCTTCTAACCAAACAATTTTCCCGTAATATTTCCCGTTGGTGGCTTTAAAAATCCGTACTTGCGAATCGCCGTCCTGGGTCAACCAGTAACCCACGATCTGGTTCGCGTCCTGGGCAGCCAAGCCTAAATAAATAAAGCTTAGCAAGAAAAGTACAATGCATTTCTTCATAAGTTTTAGTTTTAATATTTACAGCTTAAAGATAAAAAAAATTTTAAACAAGGGTATTTTTATTTTTTTTCTTGTTTCCATGGCTGTTATTTGGCGGGTAATGATGGATTTGTCCTATGAGCGTGAGACCAGTTTATAAATTCGTTTTATAAGTCTATAAAAGCTATCATATTAGGATAAAAAACAGATAATAGCTTTAATATTTTTTTAAAAAAGCATAAATTACTATCAAATTATGGAAGTAAATATTATTTTTGTAAAAGTTTTTGTATGTCACGAATAAAATATTGGGGAGGGCTAGCAGATGAGCAAAAAATTAGGCAGGCTAAGTTTGAAATGGCAATTTGGCATATTGCTTGTGTTTATCCAGCTTTCTGGAACCTTTTTTCTCCTTATTTTTTGGCAGGCAATAAAAAAAGTTGAGGGACTTGAAAAGGAACTTCCAGGTGCGACTGTTGAGATGCTTCGATCAATAAATCAACAATTCATTTTTTTATTTGCTATTATGGCCTTGGTCGGGCTGACTGTTTTGATTAGTTGGTTTTTAAGAAATAATATGATAAAACCTGCCGCATATATCCGCGAAGCATTGAATGCTTTAAAGAAAGGGGAATTTGAACCATATCGCGAGAAGGGGTTTTCTGGTGAACCTGGAAAATTAATGGATGCTTTTTTGGATATAGATACCCGGCTCAAGGAAGTGGCCAAGTTTGCCCGGTCTATCGGGAAAAATACATCGGATATATCTTTAAAGCCCCTAGGCGGGAAGGATTTACTCGCGCATTCGTTGCTTTCATTAAAGAACCAATTGGTTGTGGCGCGTGAGGAGGAAAAAAAGTGGAAAGCGGAAGACCAAAAAAGGAATTGGATAACCCAGGGGCTTGCAAACCTGGACAACGTGCTAAGGAAATATGGGGAAGACTTGCAAGAATTATGTGATCAGGTTTTGATGTCATTGATACAATACCTGGGTGCTAATCAGGGTGGGGTTTTTTTGCTTGAAGAAGATGACGGTGATAGGGCGGCTTATTTAAAACTGGTTTCAGCTTACGCGTATAACCGAAAAAAATTCATGCAAAAAACGATTTTCTTGGGCGAGGGCCTCACGGGTACATGCGCGTTAGAAAAAGATAGTATTTTCCTTACGGACATCCCGAAGGATTATGTTGAAATTACTTCTGGCTTGGGCGGGGCTACCCCCTCGAGTATATTTATTGTCCCCTTGAAAAAAGAGGATCAATTGCTGGGGGTTATTGAACTGGCTTCTTTTAAAATATTTACACCAGACCAAAGAGAGCTTGTTGAAAAATTGGCCGGGAACATTGCTGCCACGCTTTATTCTGTTAAAATTAACCGCAGGACATCGCTTCTGCTGGAACAATCGCGTAAACAATCCGAAGAACTTGCCCAGCAAGAGGAAGAGATGAGACAAAACATGGAAGAATTGCAAGCTACTCAAGAAGAAATGGAAAAAAAGCAAGAAGAAATCAATGAAAACCAAACCCTGTTAAAAAATATTATCGATCTTGTGCCTTTCCCTGTATTCGTGAAAAACAAAGATAAGGCCTACCTACTCGCGAACCGTGCCCAGCAAGCTTTATGGTCGAGCGTGACAAAGGATTTAGTGGGATGCAAAGACGAAGATTTTATCAGGGACCTTGAAGAGATCAACGTGGTAAAAAAATCGGACAACGAGGTATTGTTTGAAGAAAAGACAATCAAGTTGCCCGAGCAAACCATCACGTTCCCAGATGGTACACGACGGGTACTTCAAACGACCAAAGTGCCATTCGTGAACAATATCACTAAAAACCGCAATATTTTAGGCGTATCTATCGATTATACCGAACAACGCGTAATTGAAAAAGAGTTACAAGTAAAAGAAAAGTCGCTAGGGGTGTTGCGGGAAGAGTTGAACAGGAAAAAAGAACTGATAAATGAATTGACCGGGAAGCCAAGGCTTTAACCTTGCCCGCTTTTTTTTCTTTCCGTGGCAATCTCCCTTTCTACTGCAAATGAACTTAAGGTACGGATAGCATTGGAGGTGGTCATGTTTGAAAAGTTTGCTATATCTTTCCTTGTTATAAAACTGGCAAAAATAGTGAAAAAGCCTGGCCTAAAAAGCATCTTTATTGCCGGGCTATTTCCAATCTTTCACCGCTACCAGTGGTACGCGCCGGCCCGTGCCAAACCCCTTCGAGGTAACCCGCAATATCGGGGGGCTTTGAAAACGTTTATAATCCGTGTTATTGATCATTTTCACGGTTTTTTCCACGATAGCCGGTTCAAATCCATGATCAATAATATCTTTCTTGGGCAATTGCTGTTCGATAAAGCGGAACAGGATTTCATCCAGCACGTCATAGGAGGGAAGGGAGTCGGAGTCTTTCTGGTCAGGTCTTAGTTCTGCTGACGGGGGCTTGGTAATAATATTAACCGGGATGGTTTCTTTTTCTTTGTTGATATAGCGGGCCAACTCGAAAACGTTGGTCTTGTACACGTCGCCCAGTATTGACAAGCCCCCGCTCATATCACCGTAAAGGGTACTGTAGCCTACGGCTGCTTCACTTTTATTTGAGGTGTTAAGCAATATGTTGCCGAATTTATTGGAAACCGCCATGAGTAAAACGGCCCTGGCCCGTGCCTGGATGTTTTCTTCTGCAACACCAGGGGGCATGTTTCCAAAAAGCGGGGCAAGGCCCTGCTCGAACGCGTTATAAATATCGTGGATCGGGATCTTGTCATAGCATATGCCCAGGTTTTCTGACAATTGTTCCGAATCGGTTATGGAATGATCGGACGAATATCTCGAAGGCATCAATAATACCCGCACGTTTTCTTTACCGAGTGCTTTGGTTGCCAATACAGTAGAAACGGCACTATCAATACCACCAGACAGGCCCAGCACGGCTTTTTTAAACCCTTGCTTTTCAAAATAATCGCGAATTCCTTTTACCAGGGCATCATGAATATTCTTGATAGGCGGGGAAGATACCTGCTCTTCTGGTAATTTGGTGCTTTTTACTACTTCCTCCAGCTTAACGATTTGAAAATCTTCCTCGAACAACTTGAGCTTTTTCACGATTTCACCTCTCGGGTTGATGGCCAGGCTGCCCCCGTCGAAAATAAGTTCCGTGTTCGCGCCTACCTGGTTAACGTAAATCAAGGGCAAGTTATATTTCCTGGCTTTTTCTTCAAAAATTTGCCGTTTGGCCTTTTCCCGGTTATGGGCATAAGGAGATGCAGCAATGTTCACGATCAAGTCTGGCCCAAGTTTTATTAGTTCTTTCATGGGGTTGACAGTATACATCTTTCCCCGGGTAAACTCGTTTTCAACAGGTTGGTTATACCATAGGTCTTCACAAATTGTCAAGGCAATTTTTTTTCCTTTGTATTCAACTACTTGAAATTCCGTGTTGGGTTCGAAATACCGGTACTCGTCAAAAATATCATAGGTTGGCAACAAGGTTTTATGTTGGATATGCCGGATCGTGGAATTTTCAATAAAAAAAGCCGAGTTGAAGAGATTTTTGCCCTTGGGGTTAGGGTTTACGCTGGGGCCGCCCAAAATGGCGGCGATGCCTTGGCAAGTGCCAGCAATTTGTTGGAGACTTTCCTCGCAATGTTGGATAAAATCTTTTTTTTCAAGCAAATCTTGTGGTGGGTAACCGCAAATTGATAATTCAGAAAAAATAACCAGGTCGGCCCCTTTATTTTTCGCTGCTTGAATAGAATGAATGATTTTTCTCGTGATTTGGTCAAAATTCCCGATATGGTAATTTAGTTGTGCTATCGCGATGTTCATCATGCCATTTTTTAAAACATTAGCCCCAACCTCACCGAAACATTGCTTAGCGTAATCACGTCCTCCTCGCGTTGGGTAATATCAAGGAACCCGTTGTTGTAAAACACTGAAATGGTTATGGCCGAACTGCCACCTATATCATATTCGCCTCCTGCCCCGAAAAAATATCCCATGCCGAACAAGTTTATCTCGTTTAACACTTTCGTGTCCGGGTGATCTTCGCTATCAACCCGGGCTTGCACGTTAACCCGCGAGAGTACCCCGAGTTCACTGTTGAAACTCCAGTACCCGATGGGATTGGTTTTTAGTTTTAGGCCAAAAGGAACGTTTAGATATTGTAATTTGTATGTAAACCTGCTATCAGACGAAAAGTTGATGTCGCCGTCCTTGGTTTCCATGGTCAATGGTTCGTTAAGCAATACATGCCCCCCCGTGTTATTGATCGAAAGACCCGTGGCGATGGCATAATTTTCGGCAAAAAAATTATACATGGCCAGGCCGCCGTTAAAACCAAATTTAACCCCATCGCTTTCAATGCCGCTCACGTCGCTGTTCAACCAACAGGACTTGGGCTCGGCAAATACGCCAAAACGCAAGCCTTGCGCTAATAGCAAAAAGGGGAATAAAAACAGGCAGCAGGAAATAATATATTTTTTCATCCTTATCAAGTTTTCTGTAATTTATTATAATACTATTGTTTATATGGCAAGTTTAGTATATCTGCCCGGATCGGTGCCTGCCGATATAATAATTTTGTAACCTGCCTTTTCATGCAAAATTAAGGAATTATATTTTTATTAAAGAATTTCAAGCGATTCATTATCTTTGATCCTTTAAAAAATAAGGAAACCATGAACCGTCTTATTTTATTGTTCACTATCGTTGCAGTATTATTTTCCTGTAAAAGAAAACCTTACAAGGTTGATTTGTCGAACGTTAAGATTGATATCACCATCCAACGTTTTGAGAAGGATTTGTTCAAGATCGATTTTCAGGCGTTTGATAGCAGCATTGCGGCCTTGTCGGGAAAATACAGTGAATTTTTCAAGATTTTTAACCAGGGCATTATCCGTGTTGGGCATTCCACCGCCCCCGAATACCGTGACCGCCTCCATTCTTTCATCACGAATCTGGCAGTGAAAATGGCCTATGAAAAAGTAAACAAGGTTTTTCCTGATCTTGATTCCCTGGATAAAGAATTGGAGAGGGCCTTTAAACATTATCATTACTATTTCCCGGGCAAGCTTATTCCCGAGGCTTATACCTATATCAGCGGGTTTAATCAATCCATGGTAGTGGCAGATAGTATCCTGGCTATCGGGCTGGATAAATATCTTGGTAAAAATAGCATGGTTTACGAGCAATTAATGGTAGATAAATACCTTCGGAAGACCATGCGAAAAGAAATGATCGTTTCGGATTGCATGAAAGCATGGGGATCAACGGAATTTCCACTGCCTGACTCGGTGCCCGGGAACGTGTTGTCCAATATACTTTTCCATGGCAAAGTTGTCCAGTTTCAAAGGCAAATGATGCCTGGTGTTCATGATACCCTTCTCTTGGGTTTCACGGAAGTAGAATTGGAATGGTGTGAAAAATACGAGCGTATGATGTGGGAATACCTTATCGAGAACAACTTGTTGTACGAAATGGATTACATGGTAATAAACAAGCTTGTAAACCCGGCCCCTTATACCAGTTATTTTACCCGTGAATCCCCAGGCCGTGCTGCCATTTGGCTGGGATGGAATATCGTGAAAGAATATATGAAGGCCGCTGACGTGGGGCTGGAAGAACTCATGAGCGATCATGATTATCAAAAGATGTTGCGGGAATCACGTTACCGGCCTAGATAGGGGGTCTATAGAAAACGCGTTATTGGCCTGCCGTTGTCCTTTAAATTTTACTAAAGGGAGGCTAACCCGCTAAACAACAACTTAGAGGCACTAGATAGTGCCAATAAGCTGCATTTAAAAGATTATAAATAAATATTATGATGATGAAAACAGACTTGGAAATCGCTGCTTCTGCCCAGTTACGAAACATTAACGAGATTGCCGGGAAACTTTCTATCGATCCGGATCACTTGGAATTATTTGGTAAATACAAGGCTAAAATTCCTTTGGATTATATAGACCACGAGAAAATAGCCAAGGGGAAATTAATCCTGGTCTCGGCTATTTCGCCCACGCCCGCGGGTGAAGGGAAAACCACCATTTCTATTGGCTTAAACGAGGGGATGAACAAGATCGGAAAAAAATCCGTGGTGGTATTGCGCGAACCTTCCCTGGGGCCGGTGTTCGGGATTAAAGGTGGTGCAACCGGGGGCGGTTATTCGCAAGTATTGCCCATGGAAGACATTAACTTGCATTTCACGGGCGATTTTTCCGCAATTGAAAAAGCTAACAACTTGTTGGCCGCCTTGATTGATAATAATATCCAAAGCCATTCCCACTCGTTGGATATTGATCCCCGCACGGTGCGTTGGAAAAGGGTGATGGACATGAACGACAGGGTCCTGCGAAGGATGGTGATCGGGCTGGGGGGGACAAGCTCCGGCGTACCAAGGGAAACGGGTTTTGATATCACGGCGGCCTCCGAGATTATGGCCATCCTTTGCCTGGCCGAAGATTTTAAGGATTTGAAAGAGCGCCTGGGAAGGATTTTCGTGGGTTTTACTTTTGGCAAGAAACCCGTGTACGCGAGAGACCTGAAAGCTAACGGGGCCATGGGCGCCCTGCTAAAAGACGCCATCAAGCCCAACCTGGCCCAGTCCATCGAAGGGAACCCCGCGATAATCCATGGAGGGCCCTTCGCTAATATCGCACAGGGAACTAACTCTATGATTGCTACACGAATGGGCTTGTCCTTGGCAGATTACGTGGTAACCGAGGCGGGTTTCGGTTTTGACCTGGGGGCTGAAAAATTTATTGACATCAAGTGCCGTTATGCCGGTTTGTACCCTTCTACCGTGGTGCTTGTCGCGACCATCCGGGCCTTGAAATACCATGGCGACGTGCCCTTTGATAAACTCAAGGAAGAAAACCCGGGAGCCGTGAAGGCAGGGCTTGCCAATCTTGAAAAACATATTGAGAATATTCGTTTGTTTAATATTTCACCCGTGGTGGCCATAAACCGTTTTACTAATGATACAGATAAAGAAATACAAATTGTACAAGCTTGTTGTAAAAAAATGAACGTGAAAAGTGCCGTGGCTAACGCGTGGGCCGAGGGTGGTGCAGGAACCGAAGAATTGGCCCGTTTGGTAAGCGATGAGGCAGGCCAAGCCAATCTTTCGAAAAAATTCTTGTATGATTGGGAATGGCCCGTGGAGAAAAAAATAGAAACCGTGGCCAAGAAAATCTACGGTGCCAAGGCCATTGATTTTGCCGCGAAAGCAAAATCTGATTTAAAAATGATCGCTGACCTGGGCTTGGACAAGTTACCGGTTTGTATCGCCAAAACCCAAAAATCCTTGTCGGATAACCCCAAGTTGCTGGGCCGGCCGAAAGACTTCGTGGTCACGGTGCGGGAAATTGAAGTAGCGGCGGGGGCCGGTTTTTTGATACCCATTACCGGAAAAATCATGCGCATGCCTGGGCTGCCGGGCAAACCAGCTGCTGAAAATATTGATATTGACGAGAAAGGGAAGATAAGTGGGTTGGCGTGATCTATATATTATTTGGATGTTAAAATATTTTTCATAATGGATGACTAAAACCGTGTCCGCATCCTTGAAAAGGCAAAGATTTT
>CAZKIR010000167.1:0-8194 GCA_964552835.1 uncultured Bacteroidales bacterium | reverse complement strand
GTGGGCTTTACCATAAAAAGGAATCATATGGTGCTCGCACATGGAATACAGCTCTATATCCTTCACGATAACCATTTGCTGGTATTCTTCCTTAAACTTGGCCGAGTTCAATATTTTTACCGGGTCCTGGTTATACCCCTGGGTTAAAAACTGAATGGCCTTGGCTACCCTTAGGGGCGTACGTTCGAGCCCTTCACGGGTATAATCTTCTCCTATCAACTTCAGTATCTCGCGGTAATGGTGTTGCAATTTATCGGTGGTCTCGCGACCCCATTGCTCGATCCGGGTAAATCCATCTGCCTCGTTATCAAATCCATTTATTTCAATAATATTTTCTTCCATGGTCTTAATCTCCAAAATATTCTACAAAATTATTTTCCGTCTCCTCTATCCGTATTTTATACAATTCAGCACTTAGCTCTTGGAACCTGGGTTCCAGCACATGCCATATCGCGATGGCCAGGTTCTCGGTAGTCGCTTGCTTTCCTTTCATAAAACCCACGTCAAGGTTTATATTCTTATGATCTAATCTCACCACGACTTCTTCCTGTATGATTTTTTTCATCGTTTTAATGTTGATAAGAAAGCCGGTCTCAGGATCGACCCCCCCTTTTATAGTAACGAATAAAACATAATTATGCCCATGCCAGTTAGGGTTCGAGCATTTTCCAAAAACCTCCCGGTTTTTTTCATCGCTATACAATTCCTTATACAAGCGGTGCGCGGCACTAAACCGTTCCCTGCGGGTAAGATAAATCATTTTTTTGTTATTTATCGCAAAAATAATTATTAGATTTAGAATGTGGAAATTATCGGTTAAAATAATTTCTGCCTGATTGGGCGATTTCGCTCAACTTATGTTCGAATTATCAAACCCTATTGCGCGAAGATATGAAAATCTTGTTGGTATTTGCCACCCGGTTAGAAATGAAGGGTCTCTCCCCTTACCTGGAGCTTGTAAAAAAGGGGGGCAAAAATTTTTCGACGTATCGCCTGGGAAAACGCCCGGTGGATATTCTAATCACGGGCGTGGGGCTTCCGTACACGATATTCGGGCTCAGCCACTTGTTGCACGGCATATCCTACGATTTGGCCATTAACGCCGGCATTGCCGGAAGTTTTAAAGGCAAGTTTAAAATAGGGCAGGTACTAGATGTTAAAGAAGATTGCTTCGCCGACCTGGGCATCCAGGATCATAATCACTTCGAGACACTCTTTGAAGCAGGCTTCATGGAAAAAGACACCTTTCCTTTCGAGGGGGGCAAAGTAAAAAAAACCCATTTTCACGAAAACAAGGCCTTGGACAAGTTGGCAAAAGTATCCGGTGTTACAGCCAATACCGCGCATGGTGCGACACAAGCCATCGAGGGCCTCAGGCAAAAATTTAACCCCGACGTGGAAAGCATGGAAGGGGCAGGCTTCTTTTTCGTGTGCCGGATGATGGGCGTGCCCGCCCTCCAGGTACGGGCAGTATCAAACCAGGTAGGCCCCAGGGACGTTGAAAAATGGGACATTCCCATGGCCACCAGCAACCTGGCCCGGGTTTTGGTAGATATAATTAATCTCTGTCCATAATACCGTGAGTTCGGGCTATGATTGCAGGGTGCCCAGGCCCGTGAGTAAAAATAGCTAAATAGTAACTCACATGCTTCCATGGGACTTTTTCAAACAATAAATAATTTTTTATCTTTGGCTAAAAATAAGAAATGAATAATAAATATTTACCATCTGTTTTTAGAATTTAATAAACCTATTGATCGGGTAATAATAAGCGACAACATATTTTAGCAAGATTAAAAAAGTCCATCGTGTCTTCCATTTTTGTGAATAAATAAAAATGCCTTATTTTTAACGGTCAAATAGAAACCATAAAACCAGGCTGCACGATATGAATATTTTGGTCATCGGTTCCGGGGGAAGGGAACACGCGTTATCATGGAAAATAGCCCAAGGCAAAAACCTGGGCAAGCTTTATATTGCCCCGGGCAACGCGGGCACTGCCCAACTGGGCGAGAACGTGGACATGGGCGTGAACGATTTTGAAAAGATTGGCAAGTTCGTGCTAGAAAATGACGTGGACATGGTGATAGTGGGGCCGGAAGAGCCCCTTGTAAAAGGCTTTCGCGACTATTTTGAAGCAGATGCCAATTTACAAAACATCCCCGTGATTGGCCCCACGAAAAAAGGCGCCCAGTTGGAAGGCAGCAAAAATTTCGCGAAAGATTTCATGGCCAAGTACAATATCCCCACCGCCTTGTACAAAAGTTTTTCTTTTGAACAACAAGACGAAGCCCAGGAATACCTGAAAAGGGCACGCCCCCCATACGTGCTAAAAGCTGACGGGCTGGCCGCGGGCAAGGGCGTAATCATTAGCGAAGATTACGAGAGTGCCGCCACGGAGCTGCTTGATATGTTCGGGGGAAAATTTGGCACGGCCGGCCATACAGTGGTAATCGAAGAATTCTTGAAAGGCATTGAAGTAAGCGTGTTCGTGATCACCGATGGCGAATCATACAAAATTTTGCCCGAGGCCAAGGATTACAAACGCGTCGGCGAGAATGACACCGGGCTAAACACCGGTGGCATGGGGGCAGTTTCACCAGTACCCTTTGCCGATGAAAAATTCATGGACAAGGTAGAACAACAAATCATCCAACCCACCATCGAGGGCCTGAAAAAAGAAGGTATTGATTACAAGGGTTTTATTTTCTTTGGTTTGATGAACATGAACGGCTCGCCATACGTTATAGAGTATAACGTGCGCATGGGCGACCCGGAAGCTGAAGTGGTATTGCCGCGCTTGAAAACCGACATGCTCGAGTTGTTCGGGGCCGTGGCCAAAAAACAACTGCATAGCGTGCAACTGGAAACTGACCCCCGGGCAGCCGCCACCGTGATGAAAGTAAGCGGCGGGTACCCTGGCAAATACCAAAAAGGAATACCCATGGAAATTGATACCGGAATAAATGATTGCATCCTTTTTCATGCAGGCACCAAGTTAGAAGGGCAAAAAGTATTGACCAGCGGGGGGCGGGTGCTGGCCGTGAGCGCCCTGGGCAACGATATCTGGGAAGCCCTGGGAAAATCCTACGCACAAGTAGACAAAATACGTTTTGAAAACTCGTATTATCGTAAAGACATCGGGTTTGACCTGAAATGACATTATTATTAACCAAACATGCCAACATTAAACCATGCTATCAGGAATATTTAAAAGCAACCATCCCTCGGTCATCTTTATCGTCATCTTTTTTGGTGCCTTGCTATGGCTTCATTCGTTTATTGATCCCGGGTATGCCGTGGATATCGCTTTTGCTTTCAAAATGCCTTTATACTACTTGTATACCGCGTACCTGGCAAAAAGCATGGCCGTTTCGGTAATCATGGCCTTCGTCTTGTTATTACTGCAAGCTTTCTGGTTAAACCAATTGAACAAGAAATACATCCTGTTGCCTAACCAATCCTATATGCCAGCCCTGTTTCTCGTATTGCTCGTGGGTTCGTATATGCCCTTACATTTCTCGCACCCGGCTATCCTGGGCGCTTTTTTCCTGGTTATCGCTGTAGACAACCTCTTTAAAACCTACCGCGAACACGGGCAATGGCTGCGGTTTTTCGATGCTTCACTCTTAATTTCCCTGGCAAGCCTGTTTTATATCAAAATGGTGTATTTTATCTTATTGATATGGATTGCCATGCTCGTTTTGCGACCGTTCCGGGGCAGGGAATGGTTGGTTTCGCTCATCGGTTTTGCCACGCCCTATTTTTTCGTGCTCACGTATTTTTATGTTTTCGAGCATAACTTAACCTACAAGTTTAACCTTTTTCTCGATTATCTCTTTAGCCAGGTAAATTTTCCCATCCTACCTAATTATTATATCATTTATTTCGCTTTCGTAGCCCTCTTGCTTATCGTGGCCAGCTTGCAAATGCTACGGGTGTTTAACACCCGGAAGGTACGGATACGTAGGTACTTCATGGTATTTTTCTGGATGTTTTTCATCACCGTAGTTTTGTTCGGCTTGCAACAAATCCGTTTCGAGGCCTTCCTGGTTTTGGCAGCGGTACCTTTGTCCTATCTCTTTTCCAATTATTTTAGTTTTACCAGCTCACGCACCTGGAGCGAAATTTTCTTGTTCCTTTTCCTTGGCCTAATCGCGTTCGTACAGGTGTTTTATACTTTTTACCTGGGATAGGTAAGCTTGCTTTTCATCTTGTAAAATTTTGCTGACTACCCAGTGTCCAAGCGTCTTTGTAGCCAAAAATCAATAGCTCCAACTTGATGAAAAAGTGGAGAAATGGAGGTTAAAACCTAAGTTAAGCGGTACAAACGAAGTGAAGTAGCGCTTTACTTAGCGTTAACCCCGACATAGAAAATGTTGCATTTCACTTTCCCGACATAAATTAGTCGGGACAGCCTATCTATTAGGTGAAATGCTTACTTTTTCTTCGTCGATTGAGCTTAATCTCTCAATTTGGGTAAAACTCAAACAACCCATTCTTGGGTTTTTGGATCGTGGAAAAAGAAAGTTTAAAATCAATGATCGGGTAAAATGAAAATGTTTTCACGTTTTGGACCGGTTGATATACAAATTTATATCCCCCGAAGACGGCCATGTTTGGCTTCACTTTCCAGATTACTGCCCCCTTGTGCTCGATGGCCTGGATGCCACTCGAGAAATCCCTGAAATAATCCGCGTCTACCGAAAAATTGAACCTTGGCGCCATTTGCCCTTCAAAGTCCAGGCCCGCGTTCCATAAATAATGCCCGTTTAGCGGGATGGAACGATGGTGCAGCAAAGGCCTGTCGGACAATGGCAAGGAATCGGCAGGGGCTGGCAAGCCTTTTTGCAAGCCAAGTTTAAAGGTGGCCAGGTACACGTAGGGACAGCACCGGCACATCTTGAACTCCCGGCTAAGCATTAAAATATTGTCTAGTATGGCCATGTGGGGAATGCTCACGTCATCCGGAAACCAATCGTCGAGCGAGTAGGTTTGGGCAATTTTCAAGGCTTGGGTAGTGTAGGAAATTTTATGCCGGGTGGCCACCATGATGATGCGGCTCCACCATTGCTTTTTCAGGGATAGGTCAGGGTACACGAGAAAGAACGGGGGGTTGGCTGCCAGTTCCAGCTTGTTGGTAAGGCCCACGCGGGCAGGTTGGTAAAAGCCTACCTCGTAATGATGGGCAGGGAGGGTGGCCGCCGTGCCCAGTTTCCATAAGCCTTGTGAAAAAGAATGATGACCAGCTTCCATAAAAAATAGAAAAATGAAAAGAGCCTTTAAAAATTTTTTGTCCTTCATCAACATTTTTTTTACCTATTTAGTGCCTCTTAGTAAGAAAACTACCTATAAACTGAAATAAACCTGCTCACATTTTATCTTAGGACCACTATTTACAAAACTAGGTTTTTCCTGCTTTATTTTTTAGTCGCTCGTAGTTTTTTAGTGATTCGCGTTATTAAAAAAAAAGTTTTGAAAATAAATAATGAAATATTAAACCCGGATTAAACCGGAATTCTTATAAATGTTATATTTTCGCTTTTTAAAACCACACGTAAACAAATACAATATGCTATTTCAATACATCACGTGGGATGTGGATCCCGAGATTTTTCAAATAGGAAATTTTGCCATCAGGTGGTACGGTTTGTTTTTTGCCCTCTCGTTTTACCTGGGATACGTGATTTTCACGAAATTTTTCAAGTTGGAAAACGTGAAGGCTGAGTTGCTGGACAAGTTGGTTATTTACATGTTTTTTGGTACGGTGATCGGGGCGCGCCTGGGCCACTGTTTCTTCTATGAACCCGACTATTACCTGGGCAACCCGATGGAGATACTAAAAATATGGAAAGGTGGGCTGGCCAGTCATGGTGCGGCCATAGGTATCATTATTTCCTTGTACCTCTTTACAAGGAAAACCAAGAAAAACATGTTGTGGATACTCGACCGCATCGCGGTAGTAGTGGCCTTGGCCGGTTTTTTTATCCGAGCGGGAAACCTCATGAACTCTGAAATTTATGGCGTTGAAACCACCTTGCCCTGGGGTTTTATTTTCGTTCGCAACGGAGAAACAGCGCCCAAGCACCCCACGCAAATTTATGAAGCCCTCTCTTACCTGTTGATTTTTTTCTTGCTTTTATGGCTCTATTTCAAGAACAAGGGCAAGTTTTTTGGTGGGCTGTTAATAGGCCTGTTCATGGTGCTGGTGTTCACGGCCCGGTTTTTTATCGAGTTCATTAAGGAAGAACAAGTGGATTTCGAGAAAGACATGGCCTTGAACATGGGGCAATGGCTTAGTATCCCGTTTATCCTTATCGGGATCGGGCTCCTGGTATATGCCTTCAAAAAAAAGAAAATATATTAGATTATGTCGATCGTAGCCGAGAAGCTCGTAAAAAAATACGGCGAACAAAAAGCCCTTGATGGAGCTACCTTCCAAGTGGAGGCCGGAGAAGTAGTAGGCTTCCTGGGACCTAACGGTGCCGGGAAAAGTACCATGATGAAAATCCTTACCGGGTATATCTCACCGGATTCGGGTAAGGCCTTTGTAAATGGCCACGATGTACTTGAAAATTCGCTGGAAGTAAGGAAAAACCTGGGCTACCTACCTGAAACCAACCCCTTGTACCCCGAGATGTACGTGAAAGAATACCTGCAAATGGTAAATGGCATATACAAGGGCAAGGGCAAAAACACGCGAAAAATCTCGGAGATGATCGAAATAACAGGCCTGGGGCCCGAACAACACAAGAAAATCAAGGCATTGTCAAAGGGTTACAAGCAGCGCCTTGGCTTGGCGCAAGCCTTGTTGCACGACCCGGGGACTGTGATCCTGGACGAACCTACCTCGGGCTTGGACCCGAACCAGATCGTGGAAATCCGGAATTTGATCGCGGGCATTGGCAAGAAAAAAACCGTGCTACTTTCTACCCATATCATGCAAGAGGTGGAAGCCATTTGCGACCGGGCCGTTATTATCCACCAGGGAAAAATCGTGGCCGATGGGCCTATCGAAACCCTGGCCCGGCAAACCCGTGCCAAATCCCAACTCGTGCAAATAGAATTCAAAGAAGAACCCAATCCCGCGTCCTTTCAATACATGGGGGGCATCCTGGAAGTAAAGGCCACCCAACCCAGGATCCTTGAAATTACCAGTAAAGAAGGGGTGGATGCGCGCCCGCTGGTATTTGATCTGGCCGTTAAAAAAGGCTACACCGTCCTGGGCATGCAAGAAATACAAACCAGCCTGGAAGACGTGTTCCAACAACTCACGGGCAATCAACCATGATAAGCTCCCTGGTTTAAAAATCGGAGACCGAAGTTTCGTGCCCTTCATGTTCCAATTCCAGGCCTCATCGTATTGGTGTTCGAAATATAACACCCGCGAGAGAAAAGAAATGCCTCACGCCAAGCCTGCCATACTGACTAGACAGGAAGCGAAGAAAGAACACCTTCCGCTGTCCAGGAGCATTGCCCCCCTTGCTCAATTCTCAAAATACAGCCATTCAATAAATTTTTCCTTGAACGTACCAGATTGTTTTTCGGGTTTTTCCCTGTTGCCGTCAAAATATACCTTGTACGACACCGTGGGGATTACCGGGAAAAAGCTTATCTGGTACAAGGATACCGGATGGTATTGGTCCCATTGATAGGGTTTATATATCTCGCCTGAACTATTGTGGTTAAAATAATAAAAATACGGGTTGCGGCGGTTATACAAGTTGTATACCGAGAAAGTCCATGTAACCCTTCGGCCTTTCTTGTTGGTTTTATGATAATTCAATGCCACGTCCAAGCGGTGGTAATCTTTCATCCGGGCACTGTATTTTTTTCCATACACCAAGGCCTCGTAGTACCCTTGATTGGCGTCAGCCCAGTTATCCAAGGCCGGGGTGTATTGCCGGCCAATAGCCGGGGTATAGGGCAAGCCTGTTTGGTAAACCCAGGAGATGCCCAGGCTAAGCTTTTCATTAAAATCATGCAACACGTTCAAGGCCAAATCATGCGGGCGGTCGTATGCAAAGGTATATTCTTTTCCGGCATTGATGCCATCGTATTGGCGGGTAGTACGTGAATAGGTATAGCTCAAGCCCCCTTTGCTCGAAAAGCTGGTCTGCCGATGCAGTGTCCTGGATGCTGTACCTCGTTTTCCTTGCCAGTCGGTAACGGCTGTACGAGATGATATGGCGGG
>CAZKIR010000166.1:0-8243 GCA_964552835.1 uncultured Bacteroidales bacterium | reverse complement strand
CGCTTACACCAAATTTCAGTGCAATACGCGTAGCCCCTTTTACCAGTAAATCTGATCCATAAACCAAGGCAATACAAGAAACGACAATAACCAATATGGCCGTCCATGCCGGCCATTTGGGTTTTTCAACTTGTTCTTCAATCACGGCCTCTTTTATTCTTCGTGACTTGTATATTGACCAATAATTAAACCCGATAATCATGATAAAAAACACAAGGCCCTCGTAAAACCCCAGTTCCAAATCCAGGATAAAAACATAAAACAGAATACTCACGAACATCATGATAGGCCAATCAAAAAGAATGGAATTCCTTTTCACGGCGATAGGGCATATCATGGCAGTAATAGCAAGTACCAGGGCGATATTGGATATATTTGAACCGATCACGTTTCCGGTAGAGATATCCGGGTGGCCTTGCAAGGCCGCTTGCAAGCTAACCACGAGCTCGGGCGCGGAAGTGCCGAAAGACACCACCGTTACACCAATTACCAACGCGGAAACTTTAATTTGCTTGGCAAAATCAACAGCGCCTTTCACCAGGTAATTGCCCCCGAAAAACAACAAGACAAACCCGCCTATTAAGTATAAATACGCCATTGGAAAAATTTTAAACTATCAAAATAAAATTGTACAGGGGGTATAACCAAGGTAGTTATTCCTTCAGTTTATCTTTAAACTCGTTCACGTTGTCTTTGATATCGGATGTATGATCCTGGAATTCTTTTTTTATATCGTTGGTCGCCTTTTTAAATTCGTTCAAGCCTTTTCCAAGACCACGGGCTATTTCTGGAATTTTTTTTGACCCGAAAAGCAGCAACACGATAATAAAAACAACCACTATCTCCGGCCCGCTAATAAATAAAAACATCATTTCCATTTTTTCATGCTTTGCACAAAGATAAAATATTTTTGTTTTTTTTAATCAAGTGAAAATGAAATTGCACACCCTGGGGCATTCTTTTTCAAGAAAAAAGCCCCGGGCAATGCCGGGGCTTTTCAATTATTATTTCTTTCCTTTTAGTTTTTTCTTCTCATTTCTTTTCACCGTGTCAAACACCACGGGGGTAGCAATAAACAAGGATGAATAAGTCCCCACGATAACCCCGATAAGCAAGGCAAAAGTGAACCCCCGGATCACTTCCCCACCAAAGAGGAAAATAGCCAACAGCACGACAAATGTACTCAACGAAGTACTGAATGTCCGGCTTAAGCTACCATTCAAGGCCATGTTGGTAATTTCTTTCCGTTCACGTTTGGGGTACAAGCCCAGGTATTCACGGATACGGTCGAACACTACCACGGTATCGTTAATAGAGTAACCCACCACGGTAAGGATGGCCGCTATAAATGCCTGATCAATCTCCAGGGAGAAAGGCATGGCGCCGTAAAACAAGGAGAAAATCCCGAGCACGATCAGGGTATCATGAAGCAGGGCTGCAACTGCCCCCATGCCGTATTGCCAGTTTTTAAACCGCATGATGATATACAAGAAGATGATCAACAAGGCAAAAACGATGGCTATCACTGCTTGGCGCTTGATGTCATCAGCGATTGTCGGCCCAACTTTTTGTGAACTCTGGCGGTACTCGCTCGTGAACACCTCAAAACTTACATCGTCACCAATAACCGGGCCCAAGCCTTCATAAATTATTTTCTCAATTTGCTTGTCAATATCAGGAGCATCATTTTCTATCATGTACTGCGTGGTAATCCGGACCTGGTTATCCTGCCCGAAAGTAATCACGTCAGGTGCTTCACCAAATTCGTCGGCTAAAAGGTTTTTCACTTCCAGGGTATTAACAGGCTGTTCAAAGCGGATCACGTAATTACGCCCACCCGTGAAATCGACCCCTTGGTTTAACCCACGGGTAACCAGTGACCCGATACTGATAAGGATTAAAATACTGGATATCACGTAGCCAATTTTCCGCTTGCCAAGAAAATCGATATTTACCTTGGTGAAGGCGTTTTCGGTAATTTTACTGCCAAAGCGTATATTCTTTTTCCGGTTTAAAAACTGCTCGAACATCATACGGGTAATAAAAATAGCCGCGAACAAGGCAGTAATAACACCTATTAACAAGGTAGTGGCAAAACCGCGAATAGGCCCGGTACCAAAAATATACAATATGATGGCCGTGAGCAAGGTCGTCACGTTCGCGTCAATAATCGCGGAATAGGCATTCTTATAACCATCAGAAATGGCAAGTTTCAAGCCTTTCCCGGCCCGGATTTCTTCTCGCACCCGATCGTAAATCAGCACGTTGGCATCCACTGATATACCTACCGTCAGGACAATACCCGCGATACCTGGCAAGGTAAGCACGGCCCCCAGGGAGGCTAGTATACCAATGATAAAGAAAATATTCGTGATAAGGGCAAGGTTTGCTACCCAACCCGCGTGGCAATAGTAAAATATCATGTAGAGCAACACCAGCACGAAGGCTATCAAGAAAGAAGTAAAACCTGCATTAACAGCCTCCTGCCCTAGTGATGGCCCTACCACGGCCTCCTGGATAATATGGGCAGGCGCGGGCATTTTACCGGATTCTAACACGTTGGCCAAGTCTTTTGCCTCGTTCACGGTGAAATCGCCCGTGATTTGGCTTCTGCCGCCTCGTATCTCTTGGTTTACACGGGGCGCTGAATACACGTAATCATCCAACACGATAGCGATGGCTTTTTCAATATTTTCCTTGGTCAGGCGGGCCCAAACTTTTGCTCCCTCGCTGTTCATGGTCATGTCGACCTCGGCACTGGCCTGGTTTTGGCCAAACTCTGCACGTGCATTGGTCACCACTTCACCAGTAAGGGGTGCTTTCCCGCCCCTACCTGAAGCTTTGATCGCGTATAATTGATAATAGCTCTCGCTCTCGTCATACTTGGGAGGTTTCACGCCCCATAAAAACCGGACATTGCGAGGGAACAAGGAGCGTACTTGCTTCATGTTCAACAAGCGGTTTACTTCTGAGGTATCCTTGTAATGGGCAATCCCGATTACCGGCCCGGGCAATAAACGTCCATCGCGAGTAGTATTGGGAGAGAGGATGGCAAACAAGGGATAATTTTTCATTAACTCTTCCTGCTCCATGCTGATGGTATCGCTGGCAGCCGTGTCAGCGGCCAATTCATCTATTAAAGAGGTTTCACCGGTGTCTTTTCCCGTGTCTTCGGCAGCCAATTCGCTGACCAAGTCTTCAGATGACCCGGCTACCTCGTCCCCTTCAGGTCCTTCAGCCGTTTCAGCAGGCGACTCGTCTTCAGCTAACACTTCTTCAGCTTCTTTAATTTCCTTGATTTTTTGGTTAGCGGCCAACAAAGACTGGTATATTTCACTGTTGTCGTATGTTTCCCAAAACTCGAGCTTGGCCGTTTGCTGTAGTAATTGCCTTACCCGATCGGGGTCTTTCACGCCAGGGAGCTCGACTAAAATCCTTCCAGCGGCCTCTAGTCTTTGAATATTGGGCTGAATCACGCCAAAACGGTCAATACGCGTGCGCAAAATATTAAAAGAATTATCGATAGCCTGTTGGGTTTCTGTCTTTATAACATTTAATACTTCTTCATTGGTCGAATTGTAATCGATTTTTTCTTTCAACTCGATGGTATTAAAAATAGAAGCCAGCCTGGCATCCGGGTCAATTTCCTCGAACGCCCTCCCGAAAAGGGCCACGAAATCTTCTTCACTATCTTTCTGGTACTCTTGTGCTTTTTTAAGGGCTGCCTGAAATATGCTGTCCGTGCTATAATTGGACAACGATTTTATCAAGTCCACGACAGATACTTCGAGAATAACGTTCATCCCGCCCTTGAGGTCAAGGCCAAGATTAATTTCCCGTTCCTTGGTTTCACGGAAAGTATATTTACGTATCCCCAGAAAATTGTATACTTCCTCGCCCGCGATGGAATCCAGGTAATACGTCTCCATCTGGGGGTCTCCCTGGGCAAATTCTTCTGCCTTATTTTCTATCCTGTTAGAAACCCAAGTAAAACTTAACTGGTAAATACACACGAGGGCTAAAGCTATAGCGAAAGCCCTGATGGCTCCTTTATTCTGCATTGTATAACGATTTTAAAATTCTTGTTTTCTTTTTGGTCGCCAAAGATATTAATTTTTTTTGGAAAACGAATTTCTTCTTTGGCTTATCTAATAATATAATAATGCTTAAAACAGGGGGCAAGAAAGAAAAAGTGCCCAGAACAGGAATCGAACCTGCACCCGCTAAAGCGGACATGGCCCTCAACCATGCGCGTCTACCTATTCCGCCATCTGGGCATGAAACCTAAGAACAATTAATTAAAACTATCGTGCCCAGAACAGGACTCGAACCTGCACGTCCTCGCGAACACTAGTCCCTGAAACTAGCGCGTCTACCAATTCCGCCATCTGGGCAATATATTTAGTGCCTTTAAAAAAATATAAGGTTTTCAAAAAGGCACTATTAAAGAACGCCGGGGGAATTCCTTTTCAAGCAAGCCCCCTCGAATTTTGGGGATACAAATTTAACCATTTTAAACTATTTCCAAATGTTTTTCATGAAAAAAGCCCCGTGTAACATCACGGGGCCTTGGTTATCACTTAAAAAAACACGACTTTTTAATATGCACGGCTCATGACCAGCTCGCCTTGTTCGTCCCATTTTCTCCATTCACCGGTACGGTTACCATTATTATAAGTCATCTCGTAACGCTTGATCCCGTTTTTGTCATAAATAACCCATTTACCGTCTTTTTTCCCGTCCGTGTAATGGGCAACGGCTAATTTTGTCCCGTCCGGGGAATAGGTAATCCATTCGCCATCAAATATTCCGTTGCTATATGAACGGATTTCTTTTGTTTGGCCGTTCTCGAAATAAATGATCACCTGACCATCTTCTTCCCCTTCTTTCAGGTTCATCTTCATTTTTACCTGGCCATTTTCATAGTATTCTTTATATTCTCCAGTATAGGGAACGTCATCTTTACCGTAGAATATACCATCTTCTTTATGGATTTGTGCCGTGCTTAACGCGAAAGCAAACAGCAGGACAAAATTTATAATTATTGTTTTCATGGTTCACGGGTTTAAAGGTTAAAAATTCAATCCTCTTCTTTTTTATATGGTATACGAAAAGAAGATGTTTTTGTTTACATTAAATTAACATTTATTTAACATTATATTAATTTTAACTTAACACAAAGATAAGTAATAAAATATTAGTAACCAAAGGAATTAGGTTAATTTTCGTGGATACCTGCCCATTTGATTGTTTAACACAACGTTAACCCAATGTTAATTTAATGAAACGATAATGTAAAATACCTCCAGGAAAAATGCTTAAACAGGGCAATAAGAAGAATTTATTTCTATTTCTATAAGAAACAAAAGTTTTCGTGAACATACCCCTTTTAAAAGAAACACGAAAGGTTTGACACCAAAGGATATTTTTTGTATTTTTACAATCGTGATAAGAACAAAACAGGTTAAATGATAAAGATAAACCAAACAGCACAAATTTTGGTTAAAAAATTAAAAAACAAATATTTAATTTCCCTTATCATCTTTTTCTTCTGGCTTTTAATTTTTGACCAAAATAACCTGATCGACCGCTTTAAAGCCATAAATGAAATCCGCCAGCTGGAACAAGAAAGGACTTACTACCTGGACCGGCTTGAAAAAGACGCCCGTGGGTTAAAAGAGCTAAGGACAAACGAGGAAAACCTTGAAAAGTTTGCACGGGAAGAATATTTTATGAAAAAAGACAAGGAGGATATTTACGTGATCATCGAGACAAAATAATTTCCTTGCTTATCCAGTTCCCTGTAAAACCATAATAATTCCGACAGCCCTGTTGGGCATTCCCGGCCGGTTATCATTTTTCCCAAAGTATGGGCACCTTTTTCAATATCCATTTTAGGTTTCATGCTTATGGATACCATATTTATATATTTCACGATCCGAAATGCCGTAAACCATTGAAAAAAACGCTTCTTAAAAGCCTGATAAGATGCTGTATGACGAGATATATCATGGATTTTACCCTGGAAATCCAGGTAAGGGATAAATACCTTAATCGAAGCGGGCAAATTTTCATAGATAGGTAACAAATTTTCGTGGTGCTCGAAAAAATCCTTACTTGAACTGAAAAAAGTTTTTAAGTCCTCGAATACCGTGGGATGATAACTCAAAAATTGATTTTGGCCCCGTGCAATATACTGTTTAATAGCTGGCCCCGTACCAAAAGGCACCCTATCCGAAGGCCTTGCCGAGGGAATTACCCTGGTGGAGTTTACTTCATGAAAATTGCCCAGCGGAAAAACCTTGTGCAAGAAATAAAAATCTTCGCCCCCTTGCTTCTTGTTCATCCCGCCTTGTTTCGCGTATGCCAACGCCTTTACCGCAAAACACGAGCCCACCGTATGAAAGGCGTATGGAAAGCCGGCGAACCGTATACCTTGAATGAAATATCGCAAATGCAATTCATACTTCGATACAGCCTCGCGTGCGCTAGGCTCACATTTTTTTCCTTGCAAGGGATGCTCAAAATAAACCGTGCAGCCGTTAGCTTTCGGATGGTTTTGAAAAAAATGCCCAATTTCCAGGAAATAATTTTCATCCACAGTACTGTCTGCATCCAGTGACAATAACACCCCTTCTTCCTGCCCAAGCATGTTAAACCGGCGAATGGCCGCGTCCATGCCTATTTTGCGGGCCAAGCCAACGCCCGCGTCTTTCGTGGGCAAAAGGCCCGCGTCAAGCAAGAAAAAACGAAAGCCTGGCCCGTTTTTTTCTTCTTGCCAAGAACAAAAAGCCTTTGATGTTTTTTGGTTTTGGGCCAAAGCTGCCGGGTTACCACTTGTTGGTGCGTTTAGCACGACAACCACTTCAACACCACTTGCAGGGCGATAACATTTGTACAAGCTATCCAGGGTATCAAAAAGAAATGGTTCATTGTAGCACGGGACCACTACAATAAACCGCGTATCCTCATCAGGAGGGGCATGGAGGATGAGTTTTTCGGAATATGCCCTTTTAGAAAGGTAAAGATCAGCGAAAGGCATTAATCTTCCTGGTTCCTGGTTCTCATGTATTCTTCGTTAATCCCAACGATAACATCATGGGTAATGTCCAGGTATCTATCAGCGTACAACAAGGGGCCGCCAAAGGTATTGCTAATGACTACCTGATAACCTTTGCTTTTATTATAATTTTTCAGGTAATCCCTGATATTTTGGATAAGCTTTCGGTTCATTACCTGCTCTTCTTCAACAAGCTGGTTCGTAAGCTGATCCCGGTATTGCATCAAGGCTTGTTGCTCTTGCATCAATTGGCTTTCTTTTTCCTTGGCTTCATAACGGGTCATTAATTGTTTTTGAACTTTCTCCTGAAAATCTGTCATTTGCCTTTCCAGGCTCCTGGAACGGCTGCCAAGCTCATTTTCCAGTTCTTTTTGCCTTTTTTCCAGTTTAGCACTCAAATCATGATAAAACTCGTAATTCATAAGCAAGGTATCATAATTAATGTAAGCGATCTGGGATGAAATGGAATCGGGTATAGAGGCTACAACTTGTCCTTGACCGCTTGTGCCCGTTTCTTTGCCCGGTGAGAAATGCAGGTAAAACAAAACCGCTACGGCAATTACTAACACGATATTAAGGGCTAGAGATACTTTTTTCATCATTTTTCTAATTTTTTTATACTTGATTATTGTTGACAAAGATAAATGAAAATAATCTGATGGGACAAATCAATGATTTTTTTTTTAAAAGATATAAACCTTTCTGTACTTTTGCCGTAAAGAAAGATAAAACCTACGTTATTCTTTATATAAAACACAGATAATGAAAAGAGTCCTGATAATAGCAAGTATATCCATTGCCTTACTGTTGGCATTATCTTCTTGTTACCCTTTGGAAACATGTCCAGCTTATGCTAATAAAGGAAAACAAGCCGAACAAGAAAATCAAGGATAAAAATCACTGACTAATTCACGTATTTTTTTTAAAATTATTATATTTACACCTGAAAAAAATGTATCTCATGAAAAAAATACTTTTGATTTTAGCTGCTGCCGCGATAATCATGGCTGGCATGACATCATGCTCGGGAAGCAAGAAATGCCCTGCTTATACAAATAAAGAAAAAGTCAAGAGGTAATAGGCTTGCCCCATAATTGCTCTTTTTACCAAGGTTTCCCGTTAAGGTTTACCCTCTTGTTGTAATACATACAACTCAAGTTCATTTGGTATTTTATACTATCTA
>CAZKIR010000165.1:0-8278 GCA_964552835.1 uncultured Bacteroidales bacterium | reverse complement strand
TGAGCGAGACCGAGTTTGGCCCTGGCCTGGTGAAAGACGTGACCATCGATAATTTTGAAACCGGCATTATGACCCCGGCCAACGTTTCGCACGCGACCCTTGAACATATTACGGTAAAAAATTGTGATCTGGCACTTAATTGTAACCTCCCCATGTCAATACGCGATCTGGAGGTAATTGATTGCGAACAAGGGATAACCAACACCAGTTCCATCTCCCAACTGGTATTAATTGATGCTGTTTTCACGGGGGGTTCTGGTAGTTATAGTGCAATTGAGAATACAAAAAGCATGTACCTGCGAAACATAACATCCAGTGGTTACCAATCCGCTGTAAAGGATGGTGGCACGGTAATATCAGGAAATACAATCGAAGAAATGGTTTCGGGCGATAATATTGCAGAAGCCTGGCCTTCGCCTGATGAACACCTGAAACTACCAATTGAAGACCCGATAGAATTCACGGAAGACCCGTCTAACTGGGTATTTGTTGACCCCTCGGCAGGTGATGACACCAAAAATATCCAAGATGCCATTGACAGCGGGGCCGAGACCATTTATTTATCTTTCACCGGGGAGTATACCATCTCAAGCCCCATATACATCCGGGGCAGTGTAAGGCGAATACTTGGTTTCAATACCGCTATTACAGGAGATCCGTCCGATTTTGATAATGGCGAAATGCCCATGATAGTTTTCCAAAACACGGTACCGCTTACTGTCGATTTTTTGCGTTTATCTAATTGGCCTCAGACCCCATCTATCCTTATTGATACCGACCAACAGGTGTTTTTAAAATCTTCGCGACCTGGTGTTGTAAGAAATTCTTCCATGGCAAAAGGAGGTAAATTATTTATTGAAGATTGTTTCATAGAGATTCATCTCGATTATCCTCAGGATACATGGGTCCGTCATTTGAACCAGGAAAACAACCCCTATAGTGCCGATAAAGTAGGCCGGATATACAACATTAACCGGGGTGGCAACCTCTGGATACTCGGGCATAAGACCGAATCCGTGGCTACCCACGTGATCACCAGCGAAGCAGGTAAAACCGAGATTCTTGGTGGATTCTACAGGGATCATTCCCCGAACGATACCATTCCTTGTTTTAAAACTATAGAATCATCCATATCAGCCACTTATTTAGCGTATTCTTATGATTGTTGTCATAACAGGACACTGCACGGTGTCGAAACAGTGGGTGGGGAAACCAGGGAGTACAGGCCCGGCATGGGCACCCAGGCCATTACCTTGTACAGCGGGTTTGACACTACAGTAACAAAGCCCCAAGCTCCAACTAACCTGAATGCCGACTCGGTAGGGCTATACCAGGTTGACCTGCAATGGAACAACAACACCGGGGGCAGCATAGGGATAGTGATTGAACGGAAAACTGAAAATGGCAGCTTTACAAAGATAGCCACCGTTTATGACACGACAAGCTACAGCGATACGGGCTTGTCCCCCCTCACGCGGTATGCCTACAGGGCAAAAGCCTTTAACAGGGCAGGGTATTCCGGTTATTCAAACCTGGACAGCACCACGACCCCGATGCCATCCAGTCCACCGGCTGTACCAGATAACCTGGAGGCTAATGAGACCTCAAGTAATTATATATTACTTGAATGGAGCGATAACGCTGACACGGAAGATAGCGTGATGGTTGAACGCCGGTTCGCCGACAGTACATCATTTGCCCAGGTGGCTGCCCTGGGAAGAAACACTACAAGCTACAGGGATTTTGGCTTATCGCCCTCCACATCATATACATACAGGGTGCGATCCTGGAATTTGGCCGGCTATTCATCATACTCTCAGGAAATAACCGCGGCCACGGATTCTTCCTTAACGGGTTGGAATGCCCTGGACATAAACTCAACTGGCGGCGCCACCTCCCAAAGCGGAGGGGTTATGACCATTGATGCCGAAGGAGCTGATATTTGGTCGGGCAATGATGCCTTCAGGTTCGTGTACCTCAAAAGAAAAAATGATTACATAGAAATATACGCCCGCTTGTTGTCCCTTGAAAATACCCATGAATGGGCAAAGGCTGGTGTCATGATCAGGGAAACAGTGAACAAGAATTCCAAGCATGCTTTCATGTGTATTACACCGGGAAATGGCTCCTCCTTTCAACGAAGGACAAGTACCGGGGCGAACAGTGATGACACCACACCGGAAGATGACGCCAAAGCCCCGTACTGGCTAAAACTCGTGAAAAGTGGCAATACCTATACAGGGTATACCTCCGGGGATGGCCAGGATTGGGCCGAAGTGGGAAGCGTTACATTTACCATGAACGATTCTTTGCATGTTGGACTGGCTGTTACCAGCCATAGTGATGGGGTCTATTGCACGGCCAAATTCGATAACATTAACATCATCGCCTCCGGTATACCCACGCCAAGCCCCCCGGGCGGTCTTTCTGCCAACGCGTTGTCATCCGAAAGGGTGGAATTGGAATGGACTGATAATGCCGACAATGAAGAAGGGTTTATCATAGAACGAACGATTGGCGTGAGGCCCTATTTCGATATTATTGATACAGTCGGCATCGATATTACAAGCTATATCGATACAACAGGATTGGAAGGAAACAGGAATTATACTTACAGGATCCTGGCGTATAATGAAAGTGGGGATTCCCCCTGGACGGAGACGGCAGAAGTTAATACACCTGTTGCTGTTCCAATTTCCCCTGACGGGCTAAGCGCTGATAATGTATCCTCGAACCATGTTGAATTAAGTTGGAACGACAATTCAGACAACGAGAATGGCTTTATTTTACAGCGAAAAGAAGGCGACAACGCCTACAGTACAATGGATAGCCTGGATGCTGGAATAACCAGTTACAGCGACACCGGCTTAACGGCCTCCCGAAATTATACCTATAGGGTAAGCGCTTACAATATATCAGGCAATTCCCCCTGGTCCAGCGAACTTGATATTTCAACCTTGTCCATCGGCATCCCTTCAGAGATGAAGGGGATGGCTGTAAACATTTATCCTAACCCATTAATAAAGAACAGTGTTTTAAACATTGAGCTTAAGAATTTTGCAGGGAAATACACCATTTTAATCCGTGATATAAGTAATAGGAAGATATATCAAAAAACTTTTTATGGTAACCAGGTAAAAATCCCAGCGGGCCATTTCCAAGGCAGTGGAGTTTATATTATTTCAATAAAAACAAATCATTCAGCAATGTATAAAAAAATTATGATTCACGAATAGCTAAATAATTGGCAAAATATATGAGAAATAGCTTATTGCATGTAAAATATATTTTCGGGATACTTGTTTTGGTTTTCCTGCAATGCAGCCAGGAAAAAACCTCCAAAACCGTTACCTATCCTGCACCTGTTGGCGAGGGTTCACTGCCCTTGTCAACAGATTTCAAGGTTATGACAAACAATAAACCTGTTGATGTTTACCGGCTTAAGGTGCTAAAACCGCATACATGGGCCGGTGGATGGGAAAAACAAGAATATGAGCACGCGTCCATGGCATATTTTGATTTTGAGGGGACAGCGAACATGAAAATCAAAGTCAATGAAAAGATAAATTCCTTTAAAATCCGTCCGTTAAGGCATAATATCAAAGGCCTTGCCAAGGACTCAACCATTGAATTTACTTTAGAAGGACCTTGTAACCTGTCAATTGAAATTAACGGGAAAATAACCAATAACCTGCAGCTTTTTGCCAACCCACTTGAAAAAACTCCCGTGAAACCGGACGATCCCGGTGTACGGTATTTTGGCCCGGGCGTCCATTTTCCTTCCGATGATGGAATACCCGGGGCCATTAAACTACATAGCAATGAAACCATCTATATCGCGGGCGGGGCAATTGTTCATGGAATGATACAAACCCCGTTTCACGACTCGGTACAAAATGCTAAAATCATGGGTCGTGGCATTCTTTTGGGTGAAAGCGACACAGCGCGCAAAAGCGGACAGGTGAAAGTAGGGTTTAATGGCCGTGACATCCAGGTAAAAGATATCCTGTTAATCGACAGCTATGGATGGGTGCTTTCGGTTTACTGGTGCCATAACGTGCTTATTGATAACGTTAAAATTATTGCCTACCGGCCCAATAGTGATGGTATTGATATAACCAGCAGCAGCAACGTTACGGTGAAGAACTGCTATATACGCGCTGCCGACGATAATCTGGTGGTAATTAACGTACAGTATGACACCAGCCTGACCAATTTCTATGGCTACCAGGAAGGTTATTATGATCATTACGGCAAGTTATTTATGGATACCGAACATCAGGCCCATAAGCGGAATACGAAGAACGTAAAATTTTCAGATTGCGTCTTATGGCAGGATCGCGATAACCCGGATGCCATCCACGTGGGTTGGTCCATGCGCGGGCCTCGGATTAGCGATATAGTATTTCAGGATATTGACATTATTCATACCCGGGGCGGCCAAAAAACAGCTCAATTGGACGTGGACCCCAGTTGGTGGGGAGATTCAAGTACGGTCATAAAAAATATCATGTTCCGGAATATCTATATGGAAGATGCCAGGGGGGGCAACATCATCCATGTGCGCGCTGACCCGGGGACCATTGATAGCGTATCTTTTGAAAATATATACCTGATGGGGGGAGACTTCAGCAAATCCACCATTTTCATGAAAGATGAGTTTGGCTTTGCATCAATAAACAATATAAGCATTGAAAATTTCCAGGCTTTTGGTGAACAACTTCATACGATTGAAGACGCTAAAATACAACTCATCAACGTGGATAGCGCGGCCATGTCATTCAAATAAATTAAGCAGATAAACAACAAACAGATGAAGATTAAAATCACGTGTATACCAGTTCTCCTTGTATTATCAGTTATTGGCATCAATGCCCCTGTCAGTGGCCAATCATATCCTGACAGCGAATACGTCACGGTCAAAAACGGCCACCTTTCTCTTGGCGGTGAACGGGTGCGGTTCTGGGGATATATTGGCACCCTTGATCCACCCCCTTATAAAGGCGAGTTGTTTAGGAACATCAATGACCCGACAGAAAAAAAGGAAGCCTGCGACCTGGCCAAACGAAAAGTTGATTTACAGGTGCAACGCATGCTTGACATGGGTTTTAACCTGGTACGTTATTGGGCAGGCAACTGGGGCGATTTTACCAATGATTATGAACCAGGTGATAATTCGTATAGCGATTACCTTGCCTATTCATTTAATAAAATGCATGAGCATGGGATAAAAATTTGGTGGGCATCTGCCGCGGAACTGGGTTATATAAAGCCCGGGGATGTTTCGATTATAAATGAGCCTGAAACGGAAATACGGTGGAAGGCTGCCATTGAAGAAATATATCGCGATGAAGGAAAAAAAAGCAAGAAACTGGGACTGGCCAGGGGAAACCTGGCCGTGGCCTGGGACCGGAGGTTAACAGAACTGGCCGTGAAAAGAATGCAACAAAACCTTCATTTCAAGAATAAATATAAAAACGGGATCAGGATGGCCGATGATCCGCAGGTTGTCGTTTGGGAACTGATTAACGAGGAATGGTGGTTTAGCCGGATGATTGGTGGCAAATGGCAGCAATTACCACGATTTTTCCAGGACCAGTTGATGCAAAAATGGCATGAATACCTGTTGGAAAAATACGGGAACAACCAAAACATCATTCAGGCCTGGGGATTTTTAATGCCCGGCGAAAACCTCGGGGGCAAAACCATCATGCTGGCCCCCATGCGCAACAGCACCAAACCCGTGTTGATGAATGATGTGAACCCGAACGCCCTGGAATCGCTCACGGGGGTGAAACAAGAATACGGCCGCGATGATTTTACGGCGCAACGGGCCAGTGACGTGATCGAATTTTTCATGGATACCTGGATAAGCTATAAAAAGGCGAGGGCCAATGCCCTGAAAAAATCGGGCAAAAGTTGCCGGCTTTCGCCCCTGGTGTGGGACACCGGCGCGGGGTATGAAATACAGTCCCAATACCTCCACCAACAATCCGATGCCGTTACCATGTGCACTTACGTGAAAGGGATGCACCATGATAAAAACCATGCCCGTTACCCCTTTAACAGCGGCCTGGAAGAATTGCCCCGCTTATCATGGGACGTACCCTGGGTAGAGCATGCCAAAGCCCCTGGCAAGCCGTTTTTTGCTTACGAGACCCAGATTGGAAATCGTACTAAATACCGGGCCGAATATCCCATGCGCGTTGTTTCTTTAGCCTCCATCAACGACTGGGACATTATTAACTGGCACGATTTCGGGGAAATGGGCGATCCGCGCCAAGCAAAACCCTACGGGGGAAGGATAGAAGTAGTAAATGCATTGAGCCTCCATTATGGTGCAGATGAGGTACAGGTTTCGCAAATGTATGCCGCGGGCGAAGTATTTAAAAACTTTGCTTTAAAGCCGGTAGACCGCCCCACAACCTTCGTATATGGCAAGAAATACTTATTCGACCCCGAAAGCATGGATTACGGCGGGTCGTACGGTAAGATCGGGAAAAGCATGATGCCCACCTCCTTTGTTTATGGCTGCAATGTATATATTGACACCAGCCTGGCATCCAATCCCGATCATCCTGTTTTCGAGGGAAATAAAAAACACTATGATCAATTCGTGCAAAATGGGTTTCTCGTGAAAGGCAAAACCTATAAACCACGGGTATATGAACCAAATCCAATTAAGCCTACTGATGAGATTGAATATAACTGGCAAAAAGGGCATTTGCTGTTTGATTCGCCCAAAGTAGCAGCTTACACGGGTTTTATGGCAAAATATGGCAATGAAATCACCTTTGACAACGGCACCGTGCTTTCAAATGTCACTGTCCGTAACCCGGAAGATATACCCTATCCGGTTACAGAAGAAGAAAAATATATCTCCTTCATACTGGCCAGCAAGGATGGCAAATCCTTACCAAATAGCAACGAGGCAATCATTTCCCTGGTCAGCACGAGTTTTAACAGCGGGTACAACCTCGATGAAGAGGATAGAGCGAAAGAATTTTTTGGCCCTTCTGTTGCTAACCGCGGCACGCTGCCTGTACTCGTGGCACGTGTAGGGGCTACTTTACAAAACGATGCCCTCGACGGGATGCATTACACATTCCGCAACTGGCACATGAAGGCTTTACAAACAGGTGTTATCCAAAATGGAAAACTGGTAATTCCTGCAGAAGAGCCAATTTATATTATTGAATTGAAGCGGGAATAATAAACGAAAAACTTATAAAACAATAAAATGCCACGTCAATTAAAAATTGTAATCACTATCTTTTTTCTGGGTTCAGGATCATTAAGCCTGCATGCCCAGAAAGCAATGCCTGCAGCAGGTGGTCATGCAACTGGCAGTGGTGGTTCGGCGAGTTATTCAGTAGGGCAGTGTGTTTACCAAACCTTTACCGGGTCAAGCTATTGGGTAGCAGAAGGCATACAACAACCCTATGAAATCTCGGTGATATCTTCAGTTGAAAAAAATTTGGCGTCCCCCTTTTTAATTTCGGCTTATCCAAACCCGGTAACGGAACAGCTCATTCTTGAAGTAGAGTACCCTGAATTTCCAACCTTAACCGTTCAATTATTTGATATACATGGAACGCTTTTACAAAGTGAAAATATAACGGGTTCCCGCGGGAGGGTTCCCATGGCCAAGCTTGCAGCGGGAACGTATTTCGTGAAAGTGATAAAGGATGGAAGCATCAATTCAAAGCAAAAGGTAAAAACATTCAAAATTATGAAAAAATGAAACATAAATTGAAATCCATCCTGGTACTGCTAAGCTGTACCATTTCACTGACTGCTCTTTGGGCACAGGGCCCGCATAAAATGAGCTATCAGGCAGTAATAAGGGATGCAAATAATAAGCTGGTTGCAAACCAGGAAATCGGGATGCAGATAAGTATTTTACAAGGGTCGGCAGCTGGAGACCCTGTATACATTGAAACCCAAACGCCTGCTACCAATGCCAACGGGTTGGTAACGGTAGAAATAGGCACGGGAAACACCACCGATGATTTTTCAGCCATCGATTGGACAGACGGGCCCTATTATCTCAAGACAGAAACCGACCCTATAGGCGGAACGAGCTACACCATCACGGGAACAAGCCAATTTTTAAGTGTTCCTTATGCTTTCCACGCGAATACTGCCGGCAAGGCTACTGAAACCGACCCTGTTTATGGTTCGTCGGTAGCAGCAGGTATAGCAGTTGCAGATACGGCCAATTGGAACAACAAAATTGACCGGGGCAGCGAAACCCAAAATCTCGCCGATGTTATTG
>CAZKIR010000164.1:0-8279 GCA_964552835.1 uncultured Bacteroidales bacterium | reverse complement strand
GTGTAGTAGGGCTGCTAGCAGTGTTTGGCACGTATTCTTCGAAACTACCTTGTTTTATGGTTACCACGTTTGTGCCTTGTGAAAAATCAATGTTTTCGGCTGTCACTTCAATGTCCAGTGTTTGACCCTGTGCTACTGTATCAGGTGTTATAGTTAAAATTTGAGAATAAATCATACTTTTTGCAGAAAGTATGAGAATCAGAAATGCATAAATCCTTAGATTTTTCATGATTAATTGTTTTTAGTTTATATGTTTTAAATTGTTTGGATTATTAATTATTGTATGTATATCACAATTTGATTTTACAGCATAATTCAATATAGCTTTGTAAAAAGATAAATTATTATATTCTTTTTTATAAAGATGTATAAATTCAATGTTTGGTTGCTCTTTCGATAATTCATATTCTAATAATTTTCGGATAACAAGAATATTAGTCCTTTTCAATCGTTCGTCATCAATCGTTAAATCAACTTTTTTTAATGCTTCGAAAGCAGAATAAAAATTTTCTTGTTTATAATATAGGGCGATTAGATTCAATCTTGCATCCAGAAAGTTTGGAGAAATGTTTAGTGCCTTTGTGTAATTTTTAATTGCCTCATCATATTTATTTAACTTAGCCAAATTACCGGCATAATCATTTAATGCATAAATATGGAAGGGATTAATTTCTAAAGCTTCCTTAAAAAATAGATTGGCTTTGTTATAATCTTTCATATTAAAATAGGATAGGCCGCTCTGCCAAACAAGTGGCGTAGAGGTTTCGTCAATTTGGTAAACAAATGATTGCGCTTTTTCAATTTCCGTTATACATTTCCTATATTCTCTATTTTTTCTGGCAATTGTTGCATTCTTAGTATGAAGTTCTCCTTGGTATCGCATAATTCCAATTACTAGAATAACTGCTAACACCAAAATTGACACATATTTTAGTCTTTTATAAGGAACGATTCTGTTATGTTTGCTTCCTATAGTTATGCTCTGTAAATTAAGAAACATGCCTACACTGGAAAATAGAATGATATTATGACTTATTCTTTCTCTTGGAAAACTAAAAATTGATAAGATTAAAAAACTTATTAATACAGATAAATATACAATTAATTGATATAATAATATTTTGCTATCACAGGCACGAATTGTTTTTATAATTAAAAATAGAATAATAGATAAAGCGCCTATATATAATAAAAGTCCAATAATCCCTTGTTCCGCTGCTATCCAAAGAAAATCATTATGAGGTCTTTGATAAAAAGTGATATTATTTTCTGATACCAATCCTTCATTCCCATATTTAAGCATATTTATTTTCCAGCTACCTAACCCATGACCAAAAAATGGTTTTTCCTGAACTAAAGACACCGTTCTTTTCCATAACCCTAACCTGTCTTTTGTTGAACCTTGATTGTAGTCAAGTGTATTAAGGGCATGTGACTTAATACTAGAGGTGTCAGAAAACTTAAGTTGAAATAGGAAAGCAAATCCTAGTACCAGAACCACTGCAATCATATATATCCAACCTGATTTTCTCTGGGGGGCGAGCACCTTTTTTTTAATGTAATAAACTGTTAAGTATGTTATTAAGAGTAATATTAGACATAACCATGAAGTTCTGTTAGATAATACAATGATTAAGAACAATGCCAGGCTAGATGATGCAAGTGCAGCATAGCTCCATATTTTCTTATCAACATAGTATAAATAAATGCAAAATGGGAGTATCAAAAGTAAAAAATGAGAGAACAGGTTTCTGTGAGGGAAAATCGATTTTATATTGTAGGTACTTTGGGGAATAGTTAAATTTTGTTCACTAATAAGCACTAAAAGCTGAAAAAAAGCAGGAATTAAAATTAGTATACTGACAACTAAAGTTATACGTGCCAATGTATTAAATAGAATATCAGGTTTCTTAAATTGAAAAAATATTTGGGTTAAATAAAAGAAAACGATGAATTGGGACAATCTAAAAATTGCATCAGCAGTATTAACTGAGATAGCTAATGGAATAATAGAATAAATAATAAATAAAAAAAATAATGGACTAAAATATAAGTCAATTTTTATATGTGAATTTTTTGTCACCAAACCATAAAATAACAAAAGAAAAGCTAGTCCAATATATTGTATAGTAATATTTGGGTCAAGTGTTTTATTTGACCATAGAATCGGAATTACTCCAATTAGAATAACAATAAGAATTTTATTTAATATCGTGTGTCTCATTTTTTATTTGCCATAAAACGGTTTGGCAATATGCGTAGGCTGGGATTTCGAAGCTTCAACTTATCAAACCGTTGCGAATTTGAGTAAATGTACAAAAGTTTAAATTATCCACATCCCCCGGCTTACGTATATTGCGTGTTGTGTTGCGTTTATTGTTTGTTTGTCAATAATTTAAGTCCTAATCCAATAAAAATCAAACCACTTAATTTTTGCATAGTTTTTCCAATTTTATCATTTTTTCTTAATGTTTCTGTAATCAAAGATGATGAATATGCAAGAAATAAACACCATATCGTGCCAGTTGTCATGAAGGTTAATCCTAAAAGCAGGAATGGAATTGCTCCTTGTGCATAATCAACATTGATAAACTGGGGAAGAAACGCAAGAAAAAACAAAGCGACTTTAGGATTAAGTATATTTGTCAAAACACCTTGTTTGTATATTTTTTTCAAGTCCAATTTCTCAATATTTTTATTGCTCTCAAAAGAGTTAGACTTATCCTTAACCATTTTAATCCCAAGATAAATCAGGTAGGTTACTCCGCAATATTTTACAATAGAAAATGCTAATGCAGATTTTGCAAGTATTATTGATAATCCGAATGATGCAAACATTGTATGAATTAATCCACCTGTAACGATTCCATAAACTGAATAATATCCAGCCTTTTTACCTTGGGCAATGCTCCGTGTCAGAATATACATAGTATCAGAGCCTGGCGTAAGATTTAAAATTATCCCAGCAATTAAAAATCCGATATAATTTTCAATTCCAAACATTAGACTCAATTTAAATTTTTACCATAAATTAAATGACCACAGATAAAATTATGTTGCCTTACAACTTTTGGCATGTATCCCCACTTATTAAATCCAAATTTCTCCAATATCTTAATACTTGGTTTATTTATTTCCAGTAAAAGTGCAAATAGGTTATTTATTCCTAATCTTTTACAATCTTGTATCATATATTCCAATAATATCTTTCCGAATCCTTGACCATGGTAATTGTAATCAAGATAATAACTGATTTCTGCCGTTTCTTTCAATCCATATCTTCCTTTACGATAAGGACTTATTGAACCCCAGCCAATAACTTTGTTTTTAATCTCAATTATATAAATTGGATACTCGTCTGTTCTATGCTCCTTAAACCACTCTTCTTTGTCAAGAACCGAAAACGTATCAACATCAGCTGTCGCACTCTTTGCCTCAATTGCTTGATTGTAAATATTCACGATAGGTTTTAAATCCTTAAATTGAGCAAATCTAATTTTACAATCATTCATTTTTTGCAGAAGGTTCTTTTAAATGCAACACAAACATACCTATATCGCCATTGTGTTTATCGCTATTATATGAAAGCCCCCCCTTGTAACTATCTGATTTAACGAGCATATATTCAATTTGTATATATTTTAGTTACCCGGTTCCTGGTCTGGCCTGCATGCGTTTCAGTAAGTAAAAATACAAAAAATAATAAAAAAGGAAAGAATGCCGGTGATTAAACTTTATTATAAATCACGGGGCGGTAGAACCACCAAAAATTTGAAAGCGAAGCTACAAGCTTCGCTTAACACGTGCAAGTGGCTTTCGGGGTACAGGGACAGTGCCAGCCGGTTGTTGAAAGCCTGATATTGAATACTACAATCACTGTCAGGGTACTCACCAAAAGAAGCTACGGCCCCATGTTTGATTGGTACCAACAGGTAGTTCCCCACATGCATTTATCTCATGCTATTTAGCTTCGTTGAGCTCTCCGCCAACTGGCGGCCCGGTTCCTGTTGTTTAAAGGGTCACCGTAGCTGTCCCGATAGCAAAGCCTATCGGGATACGGTGATCCCGGTCAAAATTGCGGGATAAATAGTGAAAGGTTCCGTGGGGCTTTTTGCCTCATGGCAGCCTACTCGATCGGGGGTATATGCTATTATACGTCCATTTTATCTTTGGACTTTTTTTGTCTCATTTTATCTTTTTGAGAACATATATAATCACTAGTTTTAAATCAGTAAATCACTATCATCGTAAGCCAACAACGTGGCCTAATGGATGGTAATACGCGGAGGCCGGGATTTCGAAGATTCAACTTATCATAAAATTTTTTTTAGTCTTTTGAAGTTCTATTATAAATTTTTCACCCTTTTCATTTTCGCGGTAAAGATCAAAAATTGTAACAGTTCAGTCTTTAAATTAGCACTTAAATTTCAACGAGTCCAATACGTTCTGGTTGTTTTTAATATAGTATCGGTTATTGATCTCAATACAGCAAAATTATAAGCTCCTTTTGTAGACCGAAATAGACCCGATATTTATTGTATATTTAATCCTGGCAAGGAAATAGGGGCCAGATGGTGTTTTTGGGTGGTTCATGACGGCAAATTTTATCCTTGCACTTACACGACGGTATCAAATTCTTTGTCTTACCATGAAAAATATGGAAAATAAAATAAACTATTTATGAATATGTCAGGTTAGAAAAAATATGTTTATTTTGTAGATGAATTCAAGAAATATACTTATGTCTAAACATCCTGTCCTCATCGTGAAAAAACCAGGCTTTTGCCGCTATACCAGCATTGTTTTCCTTTTAATTTTCTCTTTGCACGGTAGCCTGGCACAAGATTCTATCCCGGGTATCGAACGCTCGGAAGACAAGGTGATGATTGAAGGGGAAATTTATTATATCCATATAGTTGAAAAAGGACAAACCCTTTTTTCCTTAAGCCAAACCTATAACGTGCCACAGAAGGAAATCGTGAAAGAAAACCCGAATGTCATGCTAGGCCTTCAAACCGGCATGGCGCTTAAAATACCTTATTCACCGCCTGAAAAAAAGGAAAGGGCCAGGGAAGAAGGGGTAAAAGACGAGGATTATATTTTTCACGAGGTAAAAAAAGGGCAGACCCTATTTTCCTTGTCAAAGAAATACGGGCTTAGCATTGAGAAAATATACCAGCATAACCCGAGAGTAGAAGAAGAAGGGCTTAAATCCGGGCAATTGATAAGGATACCCCGGGGGGCACAGTTGGAAGAAGGGCCTATCGCGAAAGAAGATGGCTTCATTTACCACGAGGTAAGAAAGAAAGAAACTCTTTACTCGCTATCCAAGAAGTACAACGTGCCCATGGAAGAAATTGAAGGCGCGAACCCCAGTATACAAAAAGAGGGGCTTAAATTTGGCCAAACGATAAAAATCCCCAGGCCGGAACGGCAAAAAGAAGAATTCTTGTTCACGCAAGAACCTGTTTCTCCCCTTACAGATACCATGGGTTTTATCCAGGACAGCTTGCTGTACATGAAACCCATGGAATACGAGCGTTCGCGGCCTAACCATTACAAAAAACCAAAAACATTTAAAATAGCGCTTTTCTTGCCCTTTTACCTGGAAGAGAACAAACGGTTTAACCAGCCCGACACCACGAGAAAGGTAATGGGCCAAGACACCTTGTTAGAGATAAACGAGAAAAATGAATTCAGGATATTCCCGAAAAGCCTCAAGTTTATTGAATTTTATGAAGGCATGTTACTGGCCCTTGATTCCTTGAAAAAACAAGGGGCTTCCTTTGAACTGCACGTCTTCTCGACCGAAGAAAATCCAGCCAAGCTCCAAGAAATATTGGATAAGCCGGTAATGAAAAAAATGGACATGATCATCGGGCCTGCTTATCAAAAATGTTTTAAAATCGTAAGCGCATTTGCCAAAAAAGAACAGGTATACCTGGTTTCGCCTTTCCCAAGCCCGCGCGACATCATCCTGGACAATCCTTATGTCTTCAAGGTACAACCCTCTATTGAACAAAAATATTACAAGATAGCCGCTTACTTGAGCCATGAGCCTGAAAACAACATCATCCTTATTTATGACGATAATTTAAAAGACAGCTTGCGTACCCTCCAGTTCAAAAAAACCTTATTTAATATATTTAAAGAAAAAGATATTCTTAACGAGACAGTGGTAAAGGAAGTTCTCCCAACCGACTCGCTTGAAAGGACCCTGGAGCATTCCTTATCCCTGGACAAGAAAAACATGGTTTTCGTGAATTCTACCAAAGAACCCTTCGTGAGCGATATCATCAGTAAACTAAACACCTTTAACCACCGTGACTATGATATTAGCGTGGTGGGGTACCCGGTTTGGCAATACTACCGAAACATCGATATTAATTTTCTTTATGACCTACAAGTCCAGTTTATTACCCCTTTCCACGTTGACTATGAAAATCCTGCCGTTACCACATTTTTAAAAAAATATCGCAGGCATTACTTTACCGAACCTTCGCCTTTTAGCTACAGTTTCCTGGGTTACGACGTGATGTCCTATTTTGGCACGGCTTTGCACTTATTTGATATTGAATTCCCCTATCATCTTTCATCTATTAACCCTGGCACCGTGTACTCTAACTTTAGTTTTTACAGGCTGGGCAACCAAGGGGGCTTTGAAAACCTTGATGGGCACATGTATCAATACCGATCAGGCTTCAGGATAATGAAAACATTAGAAAGCCTGCCCCTACTGGAAAAGGTCGGCTTAATATATCCTTAACATGGCCCTGTTCTGCTTTAACATTTATTTAAGATAAACTATAGCTTAGCTTAAAAGGCTTTTACAAGGGAAATCGTAGCTTTGTAACCGTAAACTTTTTTTGAAAGGCAACGATAAATAATGCCACTAAAAATATAAAAATAACACGTGAAGAATCAAGTGGCTTCATTCTTATCATCGCCTTAAAGAGAAAATGGGCACGAAAAAATTACATGATATGAAAAAAATCTTGATGATAGCAGCGAGCGCCCTCGTTTTATGGGTCAACCAAGGGGTAAAAGCCAGTGAAGAAAAAAACGGACATGCCACGGTGGAAAAATGCAAAAAAGCCATCTTGCATGGTGAAATAAAAGACATTTCAAACCTGGAAGGATTGGCCGGCGCCGAAGTTATGGTAAAAAATACTGGCGAGGTGGTGTACTGTGATTTTGACGGTACATTCACGCTAAATTTACAACCGGGTAAATACACGCTCGTGGTAAATTATATTTCATACGAGGAACAAGAAAAAACGATCGAACTAAAGGCTGGTGAAAAAGATATCAAACTTCAATTAAAGCACGTTGGCCTTTAATTTTTTTGCATTGCCCGGGAAAAACTTCCATCCTTTTGGGAATTAGTCGTCACTATCACCCTTCGCTTTCTAGAATACCTCTAATTTTCCCGGGCAATTATTTTACTCTATCAGGCCCCTTTGATCCAACAATGACCAGCCCTTTAGCCAATTCTCCCCGTTAAAGGCCCCCGTGTAATTGACCGACATGAACCACTCTCCCGGGTAAGTTGCCAGGCTATTGTTCAGACTTACACCAGGTACAACGCCAAAAATTTCGCCCCCGGGAAGTTTCGGATCAATAATCCTGTTTTTGGCGGTAGAAAAATACGTGTCAATCTCATCCTGGATACTTTCCGGCGCACTATGCCCGGTAAAATTGAAAACATCCTGGTCCTGGTTATCCGCCACCATGTAAAAAACATTATTCCCGAATACCAGGTTCCCGCTTTTCCATTGTTGATAACTATCGGCATTATTCGCGAGGTATTCTATCCCGATCCCTTTCGATTGGTTCACGAACAAGGAATTAAAGTATTTACCGCCCCCGTTGTCCATGAAACCTATCATGGCCTTGCCAAAATAATCGCCTTGCCCGATATACGTCACGTTATACAAGGTGGGGATGGAAAATGGCCGGCCGTTCACCGGGGTGGTGCCCCCGTCATGTTCTGCCAGGTAATCGCCAGTTGACGGTTCCTGCAAACCAAGCCAAAATTGCCCGCGCCCCTGGTATCCCTGGTCAAAATCAAAGGCATCGTCGGTACAGAAAGCAGCCACGAGGTACCGGCAATCCACCGTTCCCCCGAAAAATTCCACGCCATCATCGGCGTTCGATATTACTTCCACGTGTTCTATCACGGTACCCCGTCCAACCCCTGCAAGGGTCAGCCCGTTAATTTCATTTTCTTCGCCCAGCCGGGTCCCGCCGTGGCGGATAGAAACATATTTAAAAACCCC
>CAZKIR010000163.1:0-8289 GCA_964552835.1 uncultured Bacteroidales bacterium | reverse complement strand
ATCATTCCCCTTGTGTGTCCTCTTTTTTTGTCATGGCTCGGTTCATCTTACCTCTACTACTGGTGTATTTTTATGTCTTTGTAGCTTTTAAACGTCAAATTACGGCAAATCAGTAAAACTATACCTCCACCAGCCCGTTTTTCACCGCGAACATGACCAACTCGGCGGTGTTGCGGGTATAAGTTTTGCTCAGGACACTGGCACGGTGCCCGTCCACGGTGCGCTGGCTAATGAACAGCTTGTTGGCGATTTCCTGGTTCGTGTAGCCCTGGCATATGTAGTTCAATATTTCCTTTTCCCGCCTTGTTAGCTTGTTTACCAGTTCTGTTTTCCGGCCATTGGAAGGTTTTTTGGAAAAGGCTTTCACGATCTGGTTGCCCGCGTCTCTCGGGATCATATTTTTCTTTTCTAATATATATTTCACGGCATTTTCAAGTTCTTCTTCCGGGAAACCTTGCAGTTCAACCGGGGGCGGTTGGGCCGTGTTTGTTTCAATAAATTGCCCGATAATTCCGGTTTGGCCGTGAAAATGGGCCCGGCCCGCGAAAAACTTCAAGGGGACAATGTTTTGGTTCATGTGCAGGCCTTCCAAATCCATTGAAAATTGCGCCTGTATGCCTTTTAGTATTTTCCTGATTTTTTCTTCTACCGGGTCGCGATAAGAGGGGTGCACGACTTGCAACAAGCTGATATTTTTTGTTTCTGATGGGGCGTAACCAAAAATATTTTGGAACTTGGGGTTCGAGTACAAGAACTTCAGGTTGTCATCCAGGATAAATACCCCGGAGATAGAATTTTCAAGCAAAGAGCTATATGTTTCCCTATGGGCTTCAATCATCTTCTCCCTTTTTTCCAGTCGCACGTTAATGGTTGTTAAAAGCTCATCATAATCAAAGGGCTTGGTGATGTAATCATCCGCCCCCAGTTGCATGCCCCTCCTTACATCTTCTTTCTCGGTTTTCGCGGTCAGGAAGATGAACGGGATAAGCGAGGTAGAACTGTTTTCTTGCAAGGTTTTATAAACCTGGTAACCATTAAATTTTGGCATGGCAATATCACACAAAATAATATCCGGGAATTCATCAAGGGCTTTCTGGATGCCTTCCAGGCCGTTATTGGCGGTGCTTACCGAAAACCCTTCTTCTTGTAAGAACTCATCCGTTGATTCCCTTAATATCTCGTCGTCTTCTATCAATAATATTTTTTTCATGTTTATTTTCATGTTATAAAATTTGAATGGACACGGTAACTTCAGTGCCTTTGTTTTCTTCACTTTTTATGGATATATTGCCGTTATGGATGTCCACGGATTTTTTCACTATGGCCATTCCCAGTCCCGTGCCTTTTATATTTTCACTGTTGCGGGCCCGGTAAAAGGGTTTAAAAATATTTTTCAGATCTTCGGGTGGTATCCCTATCCCCTGGTCCGAAACTTTTAGCACGAGTTTATCTTCTTCCATGGCCAAATCCACGTGTACCAAGCTGTCAGTAGCCGAGTACTTTAACGCGTTCGAGAGCAAGTTTGAAGTAATGTGCCTGAAAAGGGCCGGGTCGATCAGGATTTTTCCAATTGTTTGGTCATAGTTCAAACGGATTCTCTGGTTATTTTCCCCAAAGGCATCAAACAGTTCACGGGTAATTTTTTGTAAAATTTCAATTGGAAAGCTTTCTTTCGGGTTAAACTTCAGCTTGCCGCTCTGTTCTTTGCCGAGAATGGACACGTCCTCTAACATGGACGACATGGTGTTCACCGATTCAAATACCCGGTTAAAACTACGGGATTTCTTGTTTTTGTCCCATTTTTCACCGTAGCGTTGCAATAGCTGGGTATTAGAAAAAATACTGGCCAGGGGTGTCCTGAATTCGTGCGAAACCGTGGAGATAAATTGCGATTTTAACTCGTTTAGCTCCTTTTCTTTCACCAGGTTCCGGTAAATTTCGGTTTCGGCTTTCTTGCGCTTGGTAATGTCCAGTGAACTGAGCAGGATGCCAATTACTTCCTTGTTTTTCCCGTGCACCGGGGCAAAGTTGTATTCAAACCAAATGTCTGTACCGTGAAACATGATGCTTTTTTCTTTTTTAATATTTTTTCCGGACAGGGCCTCGTTTAGGTATAATTGAAATTCCTGGCGAAATTCAGGGGCAAAATAACCGGTTATGGGATCCCCGGTTTTCATTTCTTTCTCGAAAAACTCGATCCCCTGCAAGTAAGCGTTCTTGTTAAAGGTATTAATCGTTCCATGAACATCCAGCAAGAAAAAAGATTGCACGCTATTGTCAAAAATGGCCCGCAAGCGTTCCTCTGATTGACGGATAGCTTCTTCTACTTCTTTTTGGTGGGTAATGTCACGGTTAAACGACACCAGCATGTTGCCTTTCTTGGACGGGATAGAAAAGATTAACGACTGCAAGCTACGATTATGGCCGTCCGCGTGCGTGAAATCATGCACGAAAATCTTGTTTTCAAATATATTGTTAGCTGGGGACGATTGGACGGTTTCTTGGATATATTTTTTTATATCATTTTTTGTTTGGCTTTGTCCATGCATATTTTTTGGGCTTGCCATTTCTGCCTGCAAGATCCAGATATTATTTCCCACGGCTTTTGATGATCTTATCCCGGTAATTTTTGTCATGCCAGCGTTCCATTCAATTATTTTCCCTTCCTCGTCGGCTAAAACAATCCCATCGGGGCTATTTTCGATAATTTTCCTGAATTTTTTCTCGCTTTTCAACAATTCTTCCTCGGCTTTCCGCCAACTGGTAATATCTATAATAATGCCCAGGATTCCTGAAATGTCCCCTTTCGCGTTTTGAAAAACAGCCTTGTTAAAAATGACTTCCCTTTTTTCGCCCCTGGCGTCGTGCACGATGCTTTCGTAAATTTGCACGCCCCCTTCTTTCAATAATTTTTTATCTTGAACATCATAATATTCAGCGGTTTCATGAAGGTTTATTTCATACACGTTTTTTCCAAGGATATTTTCTTTCTTTAACCCGATAAACTTCTCGAACGCTTTATTGCAACCAATGTACTTTCCTCCTGTATCCTTGTAAAATATAGGGTTCGGGATGGTGTCCAACAATGTACTGATAAACTCGTAGTTTTCCTTGATTTTTTGTTCGGCCAATATTCTTTCACTAATGTCCTGACAAAATGCGAGATACGAGTTGTCGCCTATTTTCACGCTGTTCAGCAGCACGTTTACCAGTTGGCCATTTTTTTTGATAAGTTGCAATTCGGCTTTAACCGCACCGGTTCTCTTTAAATCATTAAAACGCTTTTGCATTTTAGCAACTGGCCCTGCTGTTATTTTTTGAATAGAAAGCTGCAACAATTCTTCTTTCTGGTATCCCAACAGATGGCATGCCTGGGTATTTATTTCCGTGTACCTTCCCTTTTCATCGGCCACGAAAACGGCCAAGGGGGCATTTTCAATATACGTCCGGAAACGGGATTCACTAGCTGCCAGGTATTCTTCAATCCGGATGCGTTCGTCTATCTCGTTTTGTAATTGAACATTTGCCGCGACCAATTCCCGCGTCCTCTTGTCTACCTTGGCTTCCAGTTCCAGGTTGTGCTGTTTGATGATTTCTTCGGCCTTTTTCCGTTCGGTGATGTCCAGGGCAAATTCCACCATCCCGATAAAGGTGCCGTGTTCATCAAAAATAGGGTATCCCCTTATTAACCATTTTTTTTGCTCTCTTTCCCCGAATACCTCTGCCTCTTGTGGCTGCTGGGTTTTCATAACTTTTTCCATGGGGCATTTTTCGCAAGGAAAACCTTTACCGCACCATATTTGATAGCAGTCTTTTCCAATTACCTTGGGTATGGGGGTGTCAAATATTTCTTCTACCTTTTTGCTGCACCATTTTATTTTGAAATCAGCATTATAATAAATAACCATTTCCGACATGCTATCGAGGATGATGGATTTTTCACGTTCTGCCTCGATTAATGAAGCTTCCATTTGTTTTCGCGCGGTGATGTCCCAAGCTATACCAAGGATCCCCAGTACTTTATCTTGATCGTCTTTTACCACGGTCCTGGTGGTGAACAACACCCGTTGTTTTCCCCGCGCGAAAATAGGTTCTTCAAATTCTTCTTTCTCGTGGTTTGTCAATAGTTCTTTATCTTTTTCGTGAAGTATCCTGGCAGTTTCTGCAGGGTACAAGTCAGAATCCGTCAGGCCCAGGATTTCTATGCAAGTAGACCCTAATAATTCAGCAAAAGCAGGGTTGCATGAAACATATTCTAAATCCGGGTTTTTCATGTAGATGGCTTGGGGGATATTACGGATCAGGCTACGGTATTTTAACTCGCTCCTTTTTAAACTGTCTTCGGCCCTCTTACGTTGGGTAATGTCCCGGCCTACCATGATTATTTTCGTTATTTTTCCCGAGGGGCTTTTTACTGCCGTGTTCATCCAGCCAATCCATCGCCACCCGTGGCGTGTGTGCGCCCTTTGTTCAGTGTAAACGGAATAGGGCGGTTCTTTTATTTTTTTTAATTTTTCCAAGGTAGGTCCTTTATCTTCAGGGTGGATAAACTGGACGAAAGAAGTACCTGTTAATTCTTTTTCCTTCTTGTCAAATAACCTTGAATAGGATGGGCTGGCATAAAGTAAGTCACCATTGGCGGCAACTTTTATTACCAGGTCTGTTTGGTTGTCAACAAGTAATTTGTATTTTTCCTGGCTCTCTTTTAGTTCCACCTGGGCTTTTAACCGATCGGTTATGTCATGAACAATGGAATACAATATGCAAGTGCCGTCTATATCAAAAGGGGTGGAGTAAACTTCCACGTCGCGTATGCTGCCGTCTGCTAACTGGTGTTTAAAGTAAAACCGGTTATTGTGCTTGTTGGCTGCCAGCGCCATTTGTTTTTTTACTTCTTTATCGTCCAGGACATTAATATCTTGGATATTCATTTCCTTTATCGAACTGGCCGTGTAGCCATAAAACTGGCAGGCAGATTTGTTCGCGTCAAGGATGCCCCCCGTTGCCGGTTCGATCATTAGCATGGGCGCACCGTTGTTATAAAAGAAATTTTTAAAGCGTTCTTCGCTTTCTCTCACGGCCAACTCGGTATTTTTCAAGGTAGTTATGTCCGTGTGCGTGCCGATCAGGCTAATTACTTCCCCGTTGCTGTTTTTTTCCTGTACGTGTCCCTTGCCCAGTATCCATTTGTAACCGCCATCTTTTGTCCTCATGCGGAACTGTATTTCAAAGCTTTCGCCCCCTGAACCAAAAAAACTATTTAAGGTAGCCTGTGCTTTTTCGAGATCCCTGGGGTGCAGCATTTCCCTCCAGGTATGAAAAGAAGAAGGAAACTCGAAAGGCTTGTAGCCAAGCATCTGGTAATACTCGGGGCTAAAGAATACCTTGTTGGTTACCAGGTTCCATTCCCAAATGGCCTGGTTGGCCGAATGAATGGCCTTGAAGTACCTCGTGCTTGACCGTTTAAGTTTTTTATATCGAATAAATAAAGCGGCTAAAACAACGAGGGAGACAAGAAACAAGATAATATATAATAAAAGCAAAAAATCTAAATCCATGTGTTGCAATAGTATCTGTCTATTAATACCAGCAAGGGTTTTTCAAACATGTTCATTACTTGATTAAAATATCCCCAGGTAAATTATTACTTGAAAAAATGGAAAAAGTTTCATGCCGTAAAGCAATATTTTAATCATTTTATCAAGAAATGACAAACCAGAATTTAATACAATTTTTATTTTTACAGTTATTTGATAACCCTACTTATTGAAAGGATTAAACCATGGAAATTATTTTTATACTTGATCAACCTGCCGTGCCTGAAAACATTGGGGCCAGCGCGCGGGCATTAAAAACCATGGGGTTTTCCCGGTTGCGCATCGTGAACCCGCGATCTTCGCTGGATGAAAAGGCCCGTTGGGTAGCCCATGGGGCAAACGACATCATGGACCGGGCAGAAGTGTACCCCTCTGTAAAAAAAGCTGTTGAAGATATATGTTTCATCGTGGGCACCACGGCCAAGAACCGAAGGGTAAAACACGACTATTACCCGGTAAAAGAATGCGTCTCTATTTTAAACAAGAAGCAAGGCCAGGTGCAAAAGATAGCCATCTTGTTTGGCCGCGAAGAATCAGGCTTGCCAAACGAGGCCCTTTCCATGTGCGACATGCTTGCCTACATCCCAATGAAAACCCTTTATCCTTCGCTAAATCTTGGCCAAGCGGTGATGTTAATGGCTTACGAGTTGTCAGGCATTGAAACGGCCACGAGTAAATGCCCTGCAGAAGAGGATAGTTACAAGATCGTGAAAAGCAAGGTAAAAAAAATGTTATATGAGATTGGTTTTCACGAAAACCCGAATATTTATAACCGGGTAATGGAGCGATTGGCCATTTGCTCTACTAATGACATTCATTTAATCCACTCCATTATAAATAAATTGAACAAAAAATGAAACCGAACGAAAAGCTAGTTTTTTCCTTGTTTATTTACGATTGATAGATAGATTGTTATAAAAATCATGTGAAATAAAACGCTTTTTCTAAAAAATAAATATTTAGATTATTGGATTTATTATGATAAAATTAATAAATTTATACATTCATATTTGCTTCTAAAATTGGCAATAATGAAGAAGATAGTATTAAAAAGTACAGACCAAACCCCGAACGTTATCCTGGACAAGGAAAACGGTGTTTTTGAATTTTCAGGCAATGCCCTGCCGGAGGATATAAATGATTATTACAAGCCCTTGTTCAGGTGGTGGGACGAATACATTGAAGAACCCAACGAGAATACCCGGCTTATTTTTAAACTGGTATATTTTAACAGTGCTTCTTCCAAGATGATTTTCGAGATCATGAAAAAACTCGAGAAACTTTATGAAAAAGGCTTCGGGGTTGAAATTCTTTGGTATTACTCGGAGGATGATGAAGACATGGAGATATCCGGCGAAGAATTTGCCGCCCATTTTGATTATCCTTTCGAGATCGTGAAGTACTAATTCCTTTATATATAATTTAGATTGTGGAAGTTAGTAAATTAATTGAAGCATGTTATAGGCTTACCGGCTAAAACCTGTACGAGAACCCCACGCTAAGGATTTCTTTAAACTGGCCGCCTTTGGTAGTTTCGTCCGATTGCACCTTTTCACCGTCCACGATCTCGTAAACCGGGATATCTTTATCATCGTCATATATGTACTGCGTGTTCAGGTTGGCCGTGATGTAATCGCTAATTCGCATGTTAATGTTTACTTCCCAGTCTACATCTACATTTTGGGGATTTTCCAAGTAATTGGTAAACAAGTTAATCTTGTTAACGATTTGTATGTTCTTCGATATTTCCCATTTAAACTTTGATTTTAGGTACGCCCCGAGTTCTTTCCGTAACTTCTCATCCTCGGCCAAACCATGGGTCATTTGATTAATTTTTGAAGTATCCCGGACATAGGTAAATTTTGATGTGATGGGCGAAACCATAACGGTTAGGTTATTCGTGGGCTTGTAGTCCATACCAAGCGAGAAGGTCATGTATGCCGGTGCAAGGAAATCGGATACGGGCACCGAGTCGTTGGGGTAATTAAAGCCTTCGTCCACCTGCGTCCTAAAATTGACCAGGGAGCTATAATACCAAGAATTAAAAGCTTTCCGGCCATATTGCGAGTTGATTTCAAAACGGTCTTCAGCTTTTCTTAAATCGCTTCGCGTATTGGTAAGGATACCATATTTAAATTCAAAATCATTGTCCCATTTGATGTTTCCCCTGGTGTAATCTGCGTTAAATTTCAAATCGGATATCATCGAGATGGAAGGCTCGCCCCCGTCAACCCACTGGTGGTAATATGCCTGGTTAAAATGGAGCATTCCCATGCCGTCAACCTTCCATTGTGGCAATATGATGTTCACGTCGCGGGTGGGGTGGATGTTGTTTTTAACTTGCCCGGGCCGCACGTAAGCTTTTTTGCCTATTTGTGCCTCGGGTTTATTGATAAGCGTGTGTTGATCAAACTTCAGTTTTAATGTTTTTTGATCCAGGTCTTTAACCCATACCCAAGCGGGCACGCCAAGCTGATCGAATATTTTTACCCGGATGCTGTCTTTATCATGGTTTGCCCATATTTCTATGGTGTCCTTGGCATTGCTCGTGAATTGTAAAAAGGTGGAGTCTTTCTCGAAATATTGGAGCAACCCCCAAATGGCCAAGCGGGCCGAGTCCCCCGCTGCCTTGTCAGCGGTACCCATGGCAAGGGGCATCAATGTATCTTTACGGATAGCTGATGAAACATAG
>CAZKIR010000162.1:0-8415 GCA_964552835.1 uncultured Bacteroidales bacterium | reverse complement strand
GGTAATGTTTATCGTGATTTCCCCGTCGCTCCCGCCATAGGTAGTTACATGTTTTATCGTATCCTCGATATACACGGGAGGAATGGGCGAGTTTAAATCGTTTTCTTCTTCCTGGCAGCTGATAAAAACAATCACGAAAACAAGAACAAGTTTGGCAATGTTGGCAATGGTTTGCATATATAATTGGTTTTTAATATTATACACTTGATAAATAAACCCAGTACAGCATCATGTTTTTCAGGAATTAAAAATAAGTTTAATCCGGGTGAATAAAATGGAAATCTGTTTCTTTTTCCTATAAATATTGTCCCAGTTTGTTGCCTAGCCCATGAGCAATGTTTTTTTTACAAAGAATAATTGCCTGATGGCAGCTTGATATCCAAATCATAAAAAGTACTGGTAACCTGTGGCTTGTAGTTTTGGCGTGCACCGCTTCGTGTTTTTTAATATATATGCCAGCCTTTAATGATAAGACCTGTTTAAACCTATTTTGTCAAGAATTATTTATTTTTTTTATTATTTCGTGTTTCGTGTATAATTGTAAAAACGCTTGGATCCTTTACCTGGGAAAATTGACAATGATGAATGGGATATTTTTCCATTTAGATTGTACAGATAATGTTTATTATTGCCATTCGAGTATGTACTAAATATCGCTTCGTATTTAATACAAGATATAGAAAAAAACTAAAATCTATACCCATGAAAAAATTTACCCTTCTTTTTTCGTTTTGTATCCTACTAGTTCATTTTGTTTCTGCCCAGGAGAAAACGGTTCGCGGGACTGTTATCCAAAAGGAAACAGGAGAGCCAATCCCCGGGGTCACCATCCTGGAGAAAGGGACATCTAATGGCTCTATTACCAACTTAGAAGGAAAATATAGTATTACTGTACCGGAAGGTGCTACCCTCGTGTTTTCTTTTGTTGGAATGCAAACCAGAGAGATAAAAGTAGGTGATAAAACCACGGTTGACGTGACCCTGGAAGAAACTGTCGAGCAACTTGACGAAGTGGTAGTGGTAGGATATGGTACTAAGAAAAAAAGAGACGTGGTAGGTTCGGTGGCAAAAGTGCAAAGTAAGGATATGGAAGAGAGCACGGCGCTCACCATGGACAATGCCTTGCAAGGCCGGGCAGCCGGTGTACAGGTAACCTCTTCGAGCGGTGTGCCAGGGGCACCGGTTGAAGTAAAGGTCAGGGGGATTAACTCCATTTCAATTGACACGGATCCTTTATGGGTCGTGGATGGTATGCCTGTTTATTCCGGGGGCGGGTTCGAGTATAGCCAGGGAACCTCCGGGCAGAACCCCCTTTCCATGATCAACCCCAAGGATATTGAATCCATCGAGGTGTTAAAAGGTGCTGCAGCGACCGCGATTTATGGATCCAGGGGCGCCAACGGGGTAATCCTTGTAACTACCAAGGGTGCCAAAGGGGAAACGGGCAAGCTCTCTGTTGATTACTCCACGGGCACGAGCGAGTTGACAAAAACATTGGGAGAAATGGGTTACACGAACACCCGGGAGTATTTTCAGCTGGCCGATATTGCCATTCAAAATGCCACGGGCAACCCGGACGATCAGTTTACCCCGGGCAAGGTATTGAACACTAGACCTACCTTTTCACCCCTTTCGCGTGATCAGGCTATGCGGATACAAACAGATTGGATGGACGAGGTGATACGGACTGGGGAATATCATGATTTGAATATTTCTAACATGGCTAGTTATGAAAAAGGGGCAGCCTACATGTCATTGGGCTACCGCCAAGATAAAAGCGTGAACGTGAACAATGATTTACAACGGATAACCGGCCGGGTGAACGCGGACATTGAACCCGTGAAAAATTTTATAACCGGTGTAAAATTGAGTTTTTCTTATAGTGATAACGATCGCGTAAAATCCGAGCAAGCCGGGGCCATTGGCACGGGCGGTGGTAGCAAGGGCGGTTTCTCCACGGCCACCAGGGGGGCACTGCCTTGGTTTCCCATTTATGATGCCTCTGATCCCAGTGGTTACTGGAGCCCTGCCTCGGGGGTCAACCTAACGGCCGGGCTGGATAGGGACAACATTTTGGATAAAATAAAACAATACCGGAGCATCGGTGGGATTTTTGGGCAATATAACTTGCCCATCGAGGGCCTTTCTGTAAGGGGCGAATTGTCATACGATTATATACAAAACAATAGCGAGTTGTGGGTGGCCCCGGTCTTAAGGGAAGAAGCAAATTCCTTCGGGCATGATAGGGCAACAACGTATCTCGGTATAAACTATAATGTATATGCCTCTTTTGACAGGACCATGGGCGATCATTATGTCAACGCGGTAGTGGGCACCGAATCGCATACCAAGGGAAAACACACCCGTGACCTTGAAGGAAAGGATTTGATAGGGGAATACCAAGAATTAGGAAACCCCAGACTCGCTTGACCATGACATCAAAATTTGAGGACGAGCGGTACTTGCGGGCATACTTCTCGAGGGCTACCTATAAATTTATGGATCGTTACCTTATAGGCTTTAGTGTCCGTTCTGATGGTTCCTCTAAATTTGCCGAGGACTACCGTTGGGCCACATTCCCCGCCGTGAAAGCCGGGTGGATAATCTCTGATGAGCCCTTCCTGGCCTCGATCGAACCCATCAGTATTTTAAAAATCCGTAGTTCATACGGGATAACAGGGAACCAATCCATTCCCGATTCAAGGTTTTATACCATCATGAAAAATGATGCCGACAACCGGTACTCGTACCAAAGTTTAAGTGGTGCAGGGACTAAAATAACTAATATCGGGAACCCTTTTCTTACCTGGGAAACCACGCGTGAATTTGAAATCGGCTTGGATTATGGTTTCGCGAAAAACCGTGTATCGGGTTCTTTTGCCTATTATTACCAATCGGTGTTTGATTTATTGCTGCAATCAGAAATACCGCCTTCTACCGGTTTGGAGGGAAGCAACAAATTTTGGGAAAATATCGGCGATATGCACAATGCAGGGTACGAGTTTGATATTGTCAGCGTGAACATGCATAACAAGTCGGCCGATTTTAAATGGACTACTTCTTTTAATTTTACATGGAACGAGAACCAGGTGGATCAATTAACCCCCAGCATTGACAGGGACGGGAAAGGCATGACCAATGGGGATCGCTTGATCCGCTCGGGCAACGAGTTAAACACGTGGTATTTGGCCGAATATGCCGGAATTGACCCGGAAAGGGGGGTTGAGATGATCCACGAGATAGATTACGAACATTACCTGGAGACAGGAGAAACCGTGAAAACCGGGCGATTGATCCCGGCCACTTTATCGAACGTGAATAAGCACAAGGTAATCTTGGAAGGGAAAACCGATATGCCCAAGTATTATGGCGGGTTTACCAATACCTTTAGCTACAAGGGTTTTGATTTAAGTTTCCAAATAAATTATAGCGGTGGAAACTACGTGTACGATTATAATTTGCAAAGGACCTCTTTCGTGCACAACGGGCAAAACCTGATAAAGAGAGAATTGTTGACAGATGCTTGGTCGGAAGATAATACCGAGAACGCCAAGTACCCCCGTATCGTCTGGAACAGTTTTGATAATTATGGCTGGGACCCGGATGCGAATGACGGGGAAGGGGATTGGGTAGAAGGCCCGGGAGCGGGAAATTATACCCCTGAACAGCGCAAGTATTCAAAGTTCTTGTATAAAGCGGACTATTTTCGATTAAAAAACTTGCGGTTGGGCTACACCGTTCCAGCCCGCTATTCCCGGAAAATTAACGTGCAAAAATTCCGGGTGTATGTGTCGGCCACCAATTTGCTGACCTTTACAGATTATCCTGGCTACGATCCAGAAACCAGTAAGGCAGAGGTCATATCGATCCCCTTGCCCCATCTTAAAACCTATTCTTTAGGTGTGCGTCTTACTTTATAAATCAAGCTAATTGAAAATATAAAAACAATCTATCATGATAAGACAAGTAAATATATTGAAGGCCATGGTTTCCATCTTGTTCATTTCTTTTATTACAGGGTGTGAAAGTGAAGAATTTTTTGAATTAAAACGCCCCCCTCAAAATCCTTGGCCCACGGTTGAGGAATATGAACTGGCCGCGCAAGGGGCTTATTACCGGGCTTTTATTTATAGCTCGTGGGAAAGTTTCTATATCAGCGATAGGGTATTGAATTTTGTTCAATCCGATCTCGTGCATTGGATGGGCAACCAGGAGGGCTACCCGATGGAAGAGATGTTAAACCGGTCCACCAGTGATTACGTGGGGCAGCAAACCAAGGCTTTTACTGAAACCTACAAGCTTATCGGGGCTTGCAACGCGGGCCTGGATTATTATTATGATAAGGGGGAAGACCCCTTTCCAAGTGCCTCTGCAATCGACAAGAAAGACAACGTGCAACGTATTGTTGGGGAACTACACTTGTTGCGTGCATTCGGGTATTTTCAGAACGTGAGAAGGCATTGCCCACCCTATAATCCTAATGAGGCCAATGATGATGAAATCCTTCCTTACCGGGTAACTTTTCCTACATCCCTAAAAGAGGCTTCAGAGCCTGAGTATGCCACTACTGAAAAAATATTTCGTCTGATCATTGATGATATTAAAATTGCCAAATCATTTTTGCCAAAAGAATACCAGAATACCATGCACCCATCCTACCAGTATGGCCGGGCCAATTGGTACGCTGCATCCACCCTCCTGGGGGACGTGTTTTTTCAGATGGGTAAGCATGATAGCGCCCTGGTGGAATATAACCGGGTAATAAAAAGCGGTAAATATTCGCTTGCTGAAGATCCACTTGATAATTTTGACAAAATGCAACTGGGCGATGACAGCCCGGAAGTGATTTGGTACATGCTATGGAGCGATCCTGCACGGGGCGATGGATATGGACCGAAAAAATTAACCCTTTTTACCAAGAACCACTATCCGGCAACCGGAGGAGGGCGTGGCGAAAACTGGAGCCTTTGCCCTTGGAACCAGTTTACATTGGCCAAATCGGCCATTGCTAAAACGGGCTGGATGGCCGATCCCTTGAACGGGGATTATACTGAAACCGATGCTGCCCGTAATGATAAACGATACAAGCAAGTATTTTATAGGATGGAAGGCGCCAGTAGTGACCCTCAGGCTGATAAAACCAAGTACGTAACCAGTGAGCACAATCCCGTGACCAACGTGGACAGGCCTATCATTTTTTGTGATAAATATTTTCGAAGTGAAGTCGGGATGCATCAGCATGTACCTATCATGCGCCTGGCTGATTTATACCTGAAAAGGGCTATCATCCTTTTCAGGAGTGGTGATAAACAAGGGGCGGCCGACAATATAAATAGGATCCGTAAACGCGCTTGGGACGAGCTTGCTGCCGGGGCAGCCTATACACCACTCACTGCCGACCAAATAACAGAAGACATCATTGATGGAGAGTGGGTAAAGGAAATGGCCTGCGAGGGAAACCGGCTGTATTACATGATGGCCTTGCAAAATCCAATTGGCCCGGGTGATCGGAGTGAAGATCGCCCGAACCAAACCTTGCAACCACCTTATGCAGACTATTTCTGGAAAATCCCAAGAACAGAAGAAATTTTCAGGGAAACAGCAACTGATGAAGGGACAGATAATTAATGCAAAAGGGCATGGTTAGCTGTTTCGTTCATACAGCTTAATGGCTTCGGTTCCTTTTGCCAGTGTACCAATAAATATAAATGACTATGAAAAAAATTGCAATCCAATTATTTACTTGTGTTTTTTTGCTTCTTTTTTTAGTGCAATGTAAGCCAGGGCTTAACAATAATAGCGAGGGCAAGCCTATTGATGCTTCCTTCCAAATCCACCGTGGCGTGAATATTAGCCATTGGCTTTCGCAAAGCGATAGAAGGGGGGGGGCACGTGAAGAATTTTTCACGGAAAAAGATGTTCAATTAATTGCCAACTTGGGCTTTGACCATATCCGCCTGCCCATTGACGAGGAACAAATGTGGTACCCAACCGGGGAAATGAACGACACGGCTTTTGCCTTGCTCCATGATGCCCTTGGATGGTGTAAAAAAGCAGGCTTGCGGACCGTGGTGGATTTGCATATTCTCCGGTCACACCATTTTAATGCCGAGGAAATACCGCTTTGGAACGAGCCCGCGGAACAAGACCAGTTTGTTGGGTTTTGGGGCGATCTGTCGGCAGAACTTATCGATTATCCTGTTTCCATGGTGGCTTACGAACTGATGAACGAGGCCGTGGCCGAAGATCATGATCAATGGAACCGCTTAGCTGCCCGGGCCATTGAGAAAATCCGCGTAAACGAACCCAACCGGAATATCGTGGTGGGCTCTAACCGCTGGCAATCCGTGGACACCTTTGATGAATTAAAAGTGCCGGAAAATGATACCAACATTATCCTGAGCTTCCATTTTTATATTCCTTTTAACCTTACCCATTACACGGCCAGCTGGACACCTCTCGAAGAGTATACCGGACCCGTGCAATACCCCGGGCAAATAATTGAAGAGGAAGATATCGGCGACTTGCCACCTGGGACATTAGAGGCCATTGGATGGGACAACGGCTATTGGACCATCGACTCCCTGGCAAAAGAAATCGAAAAACCCTTGACCCATGCCAGGAAACTAGGATTGTCCCTCTATTGTGGGGAATGGGGTTGTTTGCCCGCCGTGCCCCGCGAAAATCGGCTGGCTTGGTACGAGGACGTGCATACCATCCTGGAAAGAAAGAATATCCCTTGGGCAACCTGGGATTACCAGGGAGGCTTTGGTATCGTGGACCCGAAAACAAAGAAAGTAGATAAAGAACTGGTGAATATATTAACCGGCAAGTAAGCAGAAAAACAATACCCGTGCGACGAGTTACTGGTTAACTGGTCGAAACGGTAATATTTACCATGTATTAAGCATCACTTTTCATTGTCAATTGGCAGTTGGCAAGCGAAGCCCTTCGGGACAAAGGATGATGCAAAGATTAACGGGTTGCAGTGGCAGTATAACCAGTAGTTTTATGTCATTGTTACGTGTTGAAAAATGCAATAATTATTATAATTGAACAACATGTTGGTAAAAGTTGTAATCCAAGCGCCTAAAGATTCAATATTCAAATACTTTAATTTCAAAAAAGGATGAACCGAAGAACTTTTGTTAAAAAAGGCAGCTTATCATTGGGGGCAATCCCCCTTATCCAGCCATTTACCTTAAACACTGGAAATAGTAATAAAAACGGTGCCAAGCCTGAAATACCAGGGGCTACACCCGCACAAAAAGCCTGGATGGATTTAGGATTCGGCATGTTTATCCATTTTGGCATCAATACCTTCCTGGATAAGGAATGGAGTGGGGGAGAAGCCGATTTGTCTGTTTTTGACCCTGGTGAAGTAAATACGGATCAATGGTGCCAGGTAGCCAAGAAGGCCGGCATGAAATACATCGTTATCGTGACCAAACACCACGATGGATTCTGCCTGTGGCCTTCCAGGCAAACACGTTTTACCGTGGCCAATACTCCATACCAGCAAGATATATTGAAAAAGCTGACTGCTTCAGCCCGTGCTGAAGGGTTAAAACTAGGTTTTTATTATTCCTTGTGGGACCGGCATGAGCCTACTTACCAGCACGACGAATGGGCTTATATCGAGTTCATGAAAAGACAATTCGGGGAACTGCTGACGTGGTATGGCGACGTGGTGGAATTTTGGCTGGACGGGTTTTGGAAAAAACAACAGACAGGCTGGAAAGATGAAAACAATGAATGGGCAAAACCCGGGGATTTTGTGAAATCCTGGCGGTACGAGGGGGCCTTTCGTTGGCATATCGATCACATTTATCAATACATTAAACAACTCCAGCCTGATTGCATCGTGATGAACAATGCCACCACCAAGTTCCCGGCCACTCCATTGCACCCGGTAGATGCCCTTTCGGGCGAGAAAGCCACCCACTTGGAAAGCTACCGGAAAGTATGGCCCTGGCTAGGCAAAGAACGGTTTTTCCCCTTGCAAATTGAAACCACCATGTCACGCGAAGGTAAAGAACAATTTCAAAGTGGTAGTTGGTTTTGGCATGACTGGGATCATTCCGTGGCCGCCAGGGAGCAAGTACTTTCCTGGCGCCAGCAGGCAAAAACTCTTGGCGCTAACCTGTTGCTGAATTGCGGGCCTATGTCGAACGGGAAATTACGCCCCGAGGACGTGGAAGTCCTCTCTTCTCTCTAAAATCGAAGTTGAGCGGTTTGGACAGCCTCGTAAATGACATGTCGGGAAAGTAAAAAAGCGCTTTCCGTCAACTGGCTGATAACCCCCACTTAAAAATTGTCGGTTTTCACCGAAATTGGGTAAAAATCAATAAAAAATTAATCAGATGAAATCCTCACCATTAAGAGGTTTAAAAAAAATGAGTGGTACAAAGACAA
>CAZKIR010000161.1:0-8572 GCA_964552835.1 uncultured Bacteroidales bacterium | reverse complement strand
TACAACTATATTTAAACTGTGTTTTGTATAATATAAATATTTAACCACTAAAATATAGGGTAATACCAAAAAATTTAATAAATAAAATAGATAATCATGGAAAAATTTAGATATGTCATTTTAGGTGGCGGCACTGCCGCTGGATACGCGGCCAGGCAACTGGTGAACGAGGGAATTGATAAAAACCAGTTATGCCTGGTATCAGAAGAGACAATCTTGCCGATGAACCGTATCCAATTATCAAAAAAATATTTGCAAGGAAAAGCTGGGGTTGATCATTTATTGATTAATAGTGAAAAATTTTATGCCGATAATGAAGTCCAGGTGATAACCGGGACCCGGGTAACCTCCGTGGATTTTAATGCCAAAACCTTGTTACTTGACGGGGATATGGCCGTTGGTTACGAGAAGCTTTTAATTGCTACTGGTTCGAAGGTAAAACACCCGGGTTTAAAAGGTTTGGATCTGAACAATATTTTCAGCTTGCGTTCCAAGGAAGACGCCGATCGGATCCAAAGCGCCGCCGGTGGGGCCAACAAGGCGGTGGTAATGGGCGCCGGGTTTATTGGCACCGAAGTGGCAGCTAGTTTAAAGCAAATAGGTATTGACGTGGCCCTTGTTTTTCCTGAACAGCATTTGTTGCCCTTTTTCAAGTGCGAGGAATTGGGCATATTTTTTAACCAGTTCATGGAAAAACAGGGAATAAAAGTGGTAAAAGGTGCCGCCGTGAAAGAATTTAAAGGGGAGCGGGATGTTGAGTCCGTTGTATTGGATAATGGCGAAGAATTTAAGGCCGACATGGTCGTGTACGGGGTTGGCGTTTCCCCTCGTACCGAATTGTTCGAGGATACCGCCCTGGCCCTTGATGATGGCATCGTGGTGGACGAGTATGGCCAAACCAACATTGACGACGTGTATGCTGCCGGCGACGTGGCCCGTTACCCCGATCACCTCTTCCATTTAAACCGGAGAGACGAGCACTGGAAACATGCCTTCGCCCACGGCTCGCACGTGGCAAAGGTAATGTACGGGTACCGGGAGCCTTTTGATTATCTACCGTTTATCTTTTCCCACTTGTTTGATTTTTCTTACGAGTATTTCGGCGAACGGGCCGGGGCAGGACAGTATGTTATCCATGGTGATTTGAACGACGATGATTTCGGGGTTTTTTGGCTTAAGGATAACCGGATGGTAGCCGCTTTCTTAACCTCTAACCGCCCGCGCGTTGAAAGGGAAAAAGTACAAAAGTGGATTCTCGAGAATACCAGCTTGAACCCCGATGTTTTAGCAAATTCAGATGTTCCGTTCAAAGAAGCAGCGGTTTAATCCAGTGAAATTTCATTAATTCATGTATATTTAGTAAATTTGGTCCTAGCTTGTATTTAGAGAGCCTAAGCAAGCTTCAAGTACTAGGCCTGCCTTAAGGCTTGGCCATCCTGAAAATCAAAGGGTCCCGATTTTTTAATCGGGATGATTGTTTTAAAGATGGACGTAACGAAGAAATTAGAGGTTGTTTAGAGGCACTATATAATTTTTTATCTAACCCCAATGTTATGGAACAAGTAAATAATGCATCATCTAACGGGCAAGGCCTGGGCATTGCCGGCCTTATCCTGGGTATTGTTGCCCTGGTTGTTTCTTTTATCCCTTGTATTGGCCTTTTGGCCCTAATTCCTGGTATTATCGCGGTGGTGTTCAGTGCCATTGCCCTGAACCAGGCAAACCGCACGGGATCGGCCAAGGGGATCATTATAGCTGCCTTGGTTATTTCAATACTGGGCACGTCCATGGCCGGCTTGTGGGGCCTGTTCTTTGCTTCTACCGCACGCGAAGGCGTGAAGGTACGCCACAAGCTCGAGAAAATTAGCAAGGAATTCGAAGATGGGTTTGAAGAAGAATTTGATAAGGAAATGAAAGAATCCGTGGAAAAATCCATGGAAGAAGTATTGGAAGAATTGGAATCTGAAAAGGAAAGCCTGAAATCCGTTTCTGAAAAAGAGATGAAAAAAGCCCGAAAAGTTGGAAAAGCTACTGGAAAAGCTGCCAAAACCTTCATGAAAGAAATGGAAGATGCGGATAGCCTGGCATTATAAGCCCGCTGGTGAATACATTCTTGTTAATTGTCTATTGGCCGGTGTCATAGCTTGTGTTTTTATTTATTCCGGCTTTTTTTCTGCCAACCGGCAAAACCATCCGGTCCCCTCGGTTTATTATTTTATCACGGGAAAAAAATCGGCAAGCACCGGCTTGTCCCGCTCTTTTTCGGAAATGGTGCGGGGCCGTTTTCAATCCGCCAGGCAACAAAATCCTTATGGCGCGGGGATTTTTTTCTTTTTTCTTGGGCAATTCACCGCCCGCGTATTCTTTACCGGAATTTTGCTTGCCCGCCCTTCCAGTGTAAAAACCCTCTTGAAAATAGATATCCCGTTTTCAATCGCCGGGTTTTTATTTTGTTTTTACCCCTTTATTATCTTTTTCATTAAAACCGTTTTCCCGGAATTAGCGGGATAGACAGCATCCTACCATAACAATGCCTTCATGGGGCTTTTATTTTTTAATATCCCATGAATTCACTTAGTGAGAAGGTTTTGGCTACCCTTACCCCTTTTTCCGTTTTTTTCAAGCTACAGCATTCTTGAAAAATATCATGCTCGAAAAAGAGGATATAATTGTTCTCGACTGCCTCGTCCAGGAATTGTTTTTTTTCCTCCAGGGCCGTCTTGGGCTCCATGTCAAAGGCCGTTATCCAGGCCAGGGTCACGTTCGCGGCTGCCGGGATCAAATCGCCGGTGAACACGATAACCTGATCCGCGTGATGGACAAAGGGGATAATTTGCCCATTGGTATGGCCGTTAAACAAACGAAGTTCGACGTTTTCAGTTAGCCAACTGTTTATTTCGATAAAATGCAAGTGGCCGGATTCCTGTATGGGCATAAGGTTTTCCTTGAAAAAGGAAGATTTCTCTCGGGCATTCGGGTTCATGGCATTTTCCCATTGCCTTCGCCCCACGTGATAGGTAGCGTTCGGGAAAGCCAGCTGGGCTTGTCCGTTTTCGTCGATTTTTACCCCGCCCCCGCAGTGGTCAAAATGCAGGTGGGTCATGATCACGTCGGTAATGTCTTCGGGTTTGTACCCTTTTTTTGCCAGGGAGCTTTCTAGTTTGGTATCTTTTTTCAGGAAATAGTGTTTCAAGAAGCGTTCGTCCAGCTTGTCACCAATGCCATTGTCCATGAGGATAATGCGATCCCCATCTTCTACCAGCATGCTGCGCGTGGCCAGTTCTACCAGGTTATTTTCATCGGCCGGGTACACCTTTTGCCATAAAACCTTGGGCACCACGCCAAACATGGAACCCCCGTCCAGTTTAAAACTCCCGTTTTCAAGCGAAAAAATTTTCATATCCTTGTTATTTCCTGCAAAAGTAAGCAATTATGAATACCTTGGCGGGAAAAAATTGTAATTTTGGGTAATGATAAATTGACTTGAAAAAGATGAATATCCATTTTATAGCTATTGGCGGCAGTGCCATGCACAACCTGGCCATCGCGTTAAAGGAGAAAGGCCACGAGGTAAGCGGTTCAGACGATGAGGTGCGCGAACCCTCGCGTTCGCGCTTGTTAAAACATGGCCTCTTGCCCGAAAAGGAAGGATGGGACACCAACAGGGTACATGAACGTTTGGATGCGGTAATCCTTGGTATGCATGCCCGCGAAGACAATCCCGAGTTGCTGAAAGCCCGCGAGCTGGAACTGGATATTTTCTCCTACCCCCAGTTTTTGTACGAGGAAACAAAGGGAAAAATTCGCGCCGTGATTGGTGGGAGCCACGGGAAAACCACGATTACTGCCATGGTAATGCACGTGTTAAAACACGCGGGCAAGGCTTTCGATTACATGGTGGGTGCCCAGATAGAGGGCTTTGATACCATGGTGGGCTTGCAAGAAAATTCAAGCCTTGCCGTGTTTGAAGGCGACGAGTACATGGCCTCGGCCTTGGACAAACGCCCGAAGTTTCATCTTTACCATCCACATGTGGCAGTAATTAGCGGTATTGCCTGGGACCATATCAACGTGTTTCCTTCCTCTTCCATGTACAAGGAACAATTCGTGAAATTCGCGGGCTTGATCGAACCGAAAGGGAAACTTATTTATTGCAAAAAGGACCGGCAAGTTGACGAAATTGCCCTGCAAGCACGGGAGGACATACAAAAACTCCCTTACCAGGAGCACCCGGCAGAAACCAGGAACGGGAAAACTTTCCTTATCACGGCCAAACAAGGCCATGTACCGGTCCAAATCTTTGGAACACACAACTTGCAAAACCTGGAAGGGGCCAGGCAAGTATGCCTGGCCCTGGGCGTTAGCGATAAGGCTTTTTACCAGGCTATTCAAAGTTTTAAAGGAGCAGCCAACCGATTGGAAAAAGTCATGGAAACACCCCGGACCATTGTTTTGAAAGATTTCGCGCATGCCCCCTCGAAAGTGGAAGCCACGGTTGCCTCGGTCAAAAAACAATTCCCGGGCAAAAAGCTGGTCGCTTGCCTTGAATTGCACACTTTTAGTAGCTTGAACAAGGCTTTTTTAAAAGAATACCGGGGCAAACTTTTAAAGGCAGATGTAAGCTTTGTTTATTTTAGCCCCGGTACCGTGGCGCACAAAAAACTGGAAAAGCTAACCAGACAGGAGGTAAAAACCGCTTTTGGCGATAATAATATGCAAGTATTCGATGATATCGAGGCCTTTCAATCAGGGTTAAAATCCATGGAGTTTACTGATACCGTGTTGTTGATCATGAGTTCGGGCAATTTCGGGGGAATAGAGTGGGAAAAATGGTTATTGCCAAATATATCTTAATTTTCTTGGATTTTCTGGCAATCGTTAGTACTTAACGAATTAAGCTCTCGTTGCCGTTGGCTTCAGCCAACGGTTATTAATAGCAGCCCGTTAAGATGGGCTTTAGCCCAAGTGAAGAAAAATTCGGCTAAAGCCGTGTAAACCCGGGTTCGCGATCTATACCCCGTCCGCTAAAGCAGACGGTAATGAAGGGTTTTGTACTGGATGATTGTTCTCGTGTTACCCCTATTGGCCTTGGGTTTTAATCAACGGTTTTTGGCAAGCCAGGAGATAGTTTATTTTTATACGTGTTGTTGGTATGCCAGGGATTATTTTTTTTAGTTATCGTGTTTATTTCCAATTTTCTTGTGCAGGCCACATTCCTTCATCTCGGGGTTCTCCCACCACCAGCGGCCAGCACGGGTATCTTCGCCAGGCAGGATGGCTCTCGTGCAGGGTTGGCAGCCAATGCTCGGGTACCCGCGGTCATGTAATGGGTTATAAGGGATCTTGTGTTTTTTAATATAATCCCAAACCATATCTTCTGTCCAGTCAATAAGCGGGTTTACCTTGATGAGGCCGTTTTGCCCGTCCCATTCTATTTGTTGCACGTGCTGCCGGGTAACCGATTGTTCGCGCCTCAAGCCACATAACCAGGCCTCGCTACCTTGAAAAGCCCTTTGCAAGGGTTCCACTTTCCGGATATGGCAACAAAGCTTCCGGTTTTCAACACTCTCGTAAAAAAGGTTAATGCCTCTTTCCTTGACCATTTTTTGTACTTCCTTGTAATCCGGGAAATAGGTTTCGATCTTGATATTGTATTTTTTATTGGTCCGATCGATTAGGTCATAGGTTTCCGGGAATAACCGCCCGGTGTCAAGGGTGAAAATTTTCAGGCTTGGCGCGATGTCAGCTAGCATTTTCGTGATCACCTGGTCTTCTGCCCCCAGGCTGGTGGCAAAAGAAATTTTTCCCTTGAACTTTACGGTAAAATACCGGATTACTTCCTCTGGCCCGGCATCTTCGAGCAAGCGGTTGTATTCTTCTACATGGTCATGGTTAACCCCCATAAGCAATGAATTAATTCAGGCTTCAAAAATAACACTTTTTTGGTGGTTAAAAAATCTTGTTTTCGCCAAAATTTGCCTGGTTAGTTTGGCATGGTTCGTGCTAAAGAATAAATCCGGGGGATTTTTCCGGGTAAATCAACGATGTCGTGATCTAAAATTTCAGATAAATTCTTACATTTACAATTTGAAATTAAACTCGAGAGGTATGGTCAAAGAAAATTTTATCGGGCTCATCGAAGCCAGCATTCAAAAAAACTGGGATTACCCGGCTTTCACGAATTACATGGGCGAAAGCTTTACCTACAAGCAAGTTGCCCGGAAAATGGCCGAATTGCATATTTTATTTGATAAATGTGGCCTGAAAGAAGGCGACAAGGTAGCACTGATAGGCCGTAACTCGGCTGAATGGGCCATGGCCTACCTGGCGGTTGTTACGTATGGCGGGGGGATCGTGCCCATTTTACCGGATTTTCACACCGACGATATGCACCATATTGTTAACCACTCGGATTCCGTGTTGTTAATTTGCGCTGAACTGATCCTTGATAACCTGAACCTGGAACACATGCCCAACCTGGACGCTGTGCTATTGCTAGAGGATTTTTCAGGTGAGCAAGGTAGGAAATGCCCGGCCATAAATAAAGCCCTCGAGAACATGGACATGCTTTTCCAGAAAAAATTCCCGGATGGTTTTGCCCCGGGAAACATTACATACAAGCATTTTTCCAATGATGCATTGGCCGAGATAAGTTACACCAGTGGCACCACGGGCTTTTCGAAAGGGGTTATGTTGCCTTTTAACAGCCTGGCCGCGAACGTGCTTTTTGCCCAACGACACATGCCCTTGGAAACAGGCGATTCCCTGGTTTCGTTCTTGCCCCTGGCGCATTCTTATGGTTGCGCGTTTGAATTTCTTTTTCCGGTAAGCCTGGGCTGTCATATTCATTTCTTGACAAAAACCCCCTCGCCGGCCACCATTATTCAAGCTTTTCAAGAAGTAAAACCCCGTTTGGTATTGACGGTGCCCCTTGTCATTGAAAAAATCTACAAGAAACAAATCTTACCGAAACTGCAAAGCCCTGCCATCAAGATAATGTCTAAAGTGCCGGGGCTTAACAAGGTGGTGTTCAAAAAAATCAACGAGAAACTTTCCGGGGCCTTCGGGGGCAATTTTCACGAGATCGTGATCGGTGGCGCTGCCTTGAGCAAGGACGTGGAATTGTTCCTGAAAAAAATTAATTTCCGCTATACCGTTGGCTACGGGATGACTGAATGTGGCCCCTTGATCAGTTATTCTTCCTGGGAAACTATTAAATTGCACTCCGCCGGGCAACTCGTGGATAGCCTTGAAGTAAAAATCGATTCGGAAGATCCGTATCGTATCGCGGGCGAAATCATGGTAAAAGGGGAGAACGTGATGGACGGGTATTACAAGAACCCGGAAGCTACGCGGCAAGTACTGGAAGAAGACGGGTGGTTGCACACGGGCGACTTGGGCCTGACCGATAAGGACAACACGATTTTTATCAAAGGCCGGAGCAAGAGTATGATCCTTGGCCCATCCGGGCAAAATATTTATCCCGAGGAAATAGAGGCTAAAATTAATAACCTGCCTTACGTGCAGGAATCCTTGGTAATAGAAAACAACAACATGTTGGTGGCCATGGTTTATCCTGATTTTGAAGCAGCCGATAAAGAAAATATCGGTGAGAAAGGGCTTGAAGAAATACTGGAAAACTATAGAATAACCATTAACGGGCAATTGCCCGGCTACATGCAACTGGTGCGTGTAAAACTGTACCCGCAAGAATTCGAGAAAACCCCGAAAAAAAGTATTAAACGCTTCTTGTACCAAGACTTGATGGCGTGATGTTAGTTTTCAGGCATATTGTAATCTATTGCCCGTGTCAGGTAGTAGATAAAATGTTTCATGGCAGCCTAAGCACGGTCCATCCCGGATACCCATCCCGAACTGGTTTAAAGATTATCGGGCAGGGGTTTAAAGAGGGTGTGACTTGTTACCGTAAAAGGTCAATGTCCTCCCAGTCTTTCGGGTAGCCTTTTGGCGCGGTTTTTAACTTTTCACCACTAAATTTACATCATTTATCAGCCTTGTTGGTGGATATTTTATATTAAAAAAAAAAATTTCATGGATCAATATGTGGTTATCGTGGCCGGGGGTTCCGGGAAAAGAATGGGCAGTGCCATTCCCAAGCAGTTCATGTTATTGGGCAGCCAACCGTTGCTTATGCATACTATCGGGGCATTTTACTGGTTTAATCCCGCGATGCATATCATACTTGTTTTGCCCAATAACCAAATGGATACCTGGAAAAGCTTGGTTTTGGAACACGATTATGACGTGGCCCATCAGGTCACTGCCGGGGGCGAAACCCGTTTTCATTCCGTGAAAAAAGGCTTGCAATTGATCCAAGGCGAGGGGGTGGTTGGCATTCATGATGGGGTGAGGCCTTTCGTGGGAAAGGAAACCCTGCAACGTTGCTATGACACCGCTGCCCGGGAAGGCAGTGCTATACCGGTGGTTCCCCCGGTGGATTCATTAAGGCTTTTGCAGGGAACAGGGCATGTTATGCTGTCGCGCGATAAGGTACGGCTGGTGCAAACCCCGCAAGTTTTTCCGTCAAAATTTTTGAAAGGGGCCTACGAGC
>CAZKIR010000160.1:0-8576 GCA_964552835.1 uncultured Bacteroidales bacterium | reverse complement strand
CGATGAAAAAAATAGCTTGGAATTAAAAGGTATTTCGCGTCCCGAGAATATATGGGATTTTTATAGCCCCGTCATGGACACCCTGGAACCTTACCTGAACAGTTTGTTGACAAAACAGAAAAATACTTTTTCGGTACATTTTAAAATGGGGTATTTTAATTCCTCCACGGCCAAGTTTATAGCTGATATTTTGTTAATGTTGAATAGTTTTATTGAAAATGGCCTGGAAGTAAAAATTTACTGGTATTTTCAGGAAAACGACGAAGACATGCTGGAAGCCGGTGAGGATTTAAGCGAGATGGTGGAACTTGATTTCCAATATGTGATGGTAAAACCCGAAAATTTAGCTGCTAATAAATAAAAATACTTTAATTTTGGCATAAAACCCATGCCATGTTAAATAACGAAGAATTTCGGGCCTATGCCCATGAAATGGTAGATTGGATCGCCGATTACCTGGCCCAGGTAGAAAAATTCCCTGTAAAATCAAAAGTAGCCCCTGGCGATATCTATGAAAAAATCCCTTATTCGCCCCCGCACGAGAGCGAGGATATGGACGATATCATGAGGGACTTTGAAAAGGTTGTCTTGCCAGGCATTACCCATTGGCAAAGCCCCAGGTTTTTCGCGTATTTTCCTGCCAATAGCAGTTACCCTTCTATCCTGGCTGAGATGCTTACCGCTGCTATCGGTGCCCAGTGCATGGTATGGGAAACTTCACCGGCTGCCGCTGAACTGGAAGAGAAAATGATGGAATGGTTAAAAGAATTAATGGCCCTTCCAAAACATTTTCACGGGGTAATACAGGACACGGCTTCCACGGCTAGCCTGGTGGCTATCCTTACCGCCCGCGAGAAAGCCACGGGGCACCAGATCAATGAAAAGGGGTTTTCTAACCAGGTATTCCGGGTTTATTGCTCTGCCGAGACGCATTCTTCTATCGAAAAAGCCGTGAAAATCGCCGGCTTTGGCAGTGAAAACCTTGTTAAAGTGAAAACTAACAAACTTCTTCAAATGGAAGTAGATGCATTGCGGGATGCGATCGGGAAGGATATAAAGGATAAAAAAATACCTTTATGCGTGGTGGGCACCTTGGGTACCACGGGCACCGTGGCCATTGACCCCCTGCAAGAAATTGCAGGGGTATGCCAGGAAAAAAATCTATGGTTCCACGTGGACGGGGCCTATGCCGGTCCGGTGTTGGCCCTGCCTGAAACACGTGAGATGGCCAAAGGCTTGGAACTCGCGGACAGTTTCGTGTTTAACCCGCACAAGTGGCTGTTTACCAATTTTGATTGCTCGGCTTACTTCGTGAAAGACAAAGAAGCTTTGATACGTACTTTTGAAATCCATCCCGAGTACCTGAAAACCAAATCAGATAAGAAAGTAAATAACTACCGGGACTGGGGCATTCAACTCGGACGGCGTTTTAGGGCATTGAAATTGTGGTTCGTGCTCCGAAATTTTGGGGTTGATGGGATACAGGCCACCTTGAGGAGGCATATCGAGCTAGCCGCGATTATTGAAAAAAAAATACAGGAACATCCTAAATTTGAAATGGTTGTGCCCCGATCGCTTAACCTGTTGGCTTTTAAATACGTGCCAGAATTGAACATGGACGGGGAAGAACTGAATAGCTTGAACGAGAAAATCCTTCATCAAGTCAATAAAACCGGCAGGCTTTATCTTACCCATACCAAGGTTTTTGGAACGTATGCCTTACGGTTCGTGATCGCCCAAACTTACGTGCAGGCAAAACATGTTGACGAGGCTTGGGAAGAAATAGTAGAGGTGGCCCAATCACTGGATTAAATTAATTAAAGAAGTTGAATTGCTCGTGGAAAATGACTTATCTATTGCTGCAATAAGTAGATTATGACGACTTTGTTGAATGTAGTAAGGAAGAAGTATTAGGCTTACTTGTATAAGCAAAAGAAATGATAAAAGATATAGAAACCTTGATAAGAAAAACCACTTAACGGAACACGACAAACAGTATTTTTTTTCTGCTTAATCCTTAACAATTTACAAAAAAAAAACATCGTAGTTTTGCCTCTTTCACTTGAATCTAAGCCTGCTTTTCATTATTTTTATCTTTTTTTGAATGGTATTAGTCTAACATTAAAACCTGTATTATGAACCATAAAACATTATTTATCGCTATCTTCATTGCAATATTGGCCGTGTCTTGCCATAAAAGGTCTTCTAACGAGTGGGAAAACCCGAAAATTATCGGGATAAACAAGGAGAAACCCCATGCCAGTTTTATTCCTTACCAGGATGAACAAGCCGCGTTGAGTTTTAAGCCCGGCAACTCCAACAGGTATTTATCATTAAACGGGGAATGGAAATTCAAGTTCCTGACAAACCCCATGGACGCCCCGGAAGGCTTTCATGATCCCGGCTACGCGGATAACAACTGGGAGTCCATCCCCGTGCCTTCTAATTGGCAGGTGGAGGGGTATGGACGGCCTATCTACACCAATATCCCTCATCCATTCAAGCCCGACCCTCCTTTTGTCCCTCATGAAAATAATGAAACCGGTTGTTACCGGAAAGTTTTTAATATACCCATTGACTGGGAAGATAAAAAAATATTTATCCATTTCGGAGGGGTACAATCAGCTTTTTACCTTTGGTTAAACGGTGAAATGGTTGGCTATAGCCAAGGTTCCATGACCCCAGCCGAATTTGATCTCACGCCGTATATTCGCCCTGGCGACAACGTCTTGGCCGCCAAAGTTATCCGCTGGAGTGACGGGAGCTACCTTGAAGACCAGGATTTTTGGCGCTTGAGCGGTATTTACCGGGATGTATACTTGTATGCGGCACCCGGCATGCACATCCGGGATTATAAAGTGACAACGGATTTAGATGAAAACTACCAGGACGCTGAATTATCCATTGAAGCCAATATCATTAATTACTCAACGGATGCCCTGGAGGGTGATTTAACGGCCAGCTTGTATACCAAGGACAATAAAAAAGTTTTTGAGCAAAAAGTGGAAATCACACGCCTGCCCGCGGGAAAGGAAAAGGTTTTTACCATCGGGAATACCCTCGAAAACCCTATTAAATGGAGTGCTGAAACCCCGAACTTGTATACCTTGAGCTTGCAGCTTAAAGACGAGTCAGAAAAAGAAGTAGAGGCGATTGCTTCCAGGATAGGAATACGGGAAGTGGAAATTAAGAATGCCCAATTGCTGGTGAATGGAAAAGCCATTTACGTGAAAGGCGTCAACCGGCACGAGATAGTCCCGGACAAAGGCCGGGTGGTACCGGAAGAGGTGATGATAGAAGATATAAAGCTCATGAAGCAGAACAACATCAACTCGGTGCGCACCTCGCATTATCCCAACATGCCAAGATGGTACGAGTTATGTGACGAACTCGGGATTTACGTGATGGACGAGGCCAATATTGAAAGCCACGACCTATGGGCAGAACAAAAAATTTACCTGGCCGACATGAAAACCTGGAGGGATGCTTTTGTTGCCCGTGGCGTGGCCATGGCGCACCGTGATAAAAATTATCCTTCTATTATATCATGGAGCTTGGGAAATGAAACAGGCATGGGATCGAATTTTGAAGCCATGGCCGATGCCATCCGGGAGATTCGTGATTTACCCATACATTACGAGAGCCAGACCCCTGCCTATGCCAAAAAAGCCAATGCTTTTGATATTGGCTCGACCATGTACCCCAGGCCAAAAGATTATTTACCTTCAGGCCAATATAGCTTGGAAGACTTGGCCAAAAGGGATTCCGCGAGGCCTGTTATCGTATGCGAGTACGCGCATTCCATGGGCAATAGCACGGGCAATTTTTACATGTTCTGGGAAGAATTCGAGAAATACCCCAACCTGCAAGGTGGTTTTATCTGGGATTTTATTGACCAGGGATTGTATAAAACTGCCCCGAACGGTGAAAAATATTTCGCGTACGGGGGCGATTTTGGCGACACCATTAACGATGGAAATTTTTGCATGAACGGGATTGTCTTTCCCGACCGCCAGCCCCAACCAGCCCTGGAAGAAGTAAAGCACGTGCAACAATTCGTGAAATTCGAGGCCTTGGATTTGCTTCATGGCAAGATATCATTGTATAATCAATATAATTTTCAAAACCTTGATTTTTTAAACCTGGAATGGAAACTCCTAGAAAATGGAAAAATACTCCAAAAAGGATATTTAGGGGCATTGGATATTGCCCCTGGCGAAACAAAAGAGATTACTATCCCGGTAGACATGCCCAACTTGAAAGAAAATGCTGAATATTGGTTAAACCTTTCATGTGTATTGAACGAGGAAGAAAAATGGGCTGGCGAAGGGCACCAGCTTGCTTATAAACAATATAAAATGCCATACAAGGTGCCGGAAGCTAAGGCTTTGACCCTTGATGATATGCCGGGTATAGAGGTGATTGAAGAAGATGAGCTGACCACTATCCATTTTAGCGGGAGCAAAGTGGTATTTGACCACGAAAGCGGCATCATCACGTCTTGGAAATATAATAATCAAGAACTGATCGAGCGCGGCATTGCCCTGAACGTGTGGCGCGCCCCAACCGATAACGACCTGGGCGGGGGAGACAGGAGCTATGCTGCCCGATGGCGCGAAGCCGGCCTTGACAGCCTTGAACAGGTTGTAAACGGGGTAAAAACGCAATACGTTCACGATGGCGTGCACGAGATAAAGGTAGATGGCGAACTCAAGTCTGGTGCCGGCAGCATTAATTATATCTCCATATACCGTTTCACGGGTATTGGCGATGTTTTGGTAAGCCATCAGGTTAAAGTCCCCGATACCTTTCCGCCACTGCCGCGGGTAGGTTCTAACATCCTGGTGAAAGACAGCCTGTATAACATGAACTGGTATGGAAGGGGGCCACAAGAATCATACTGGGACCGGAAACTCAGTGCTTTGGTAGGTCAATATGGTGGAATGGTAAAAGAGCAATATGTCCCCTATATTTATCCCCAGGAGAATGGCAACAAGACGGACGTGCGTTGGGTAACCCTCACGGATCGCTCGGGCATCGGCTTCATGGTATCGGGCTTACCGGTAATCAATACCAGTGTTCACCATTATTCATTGGAAAACTTGACGAAAGCCGAACATACTTATGAATTAGAAAAGGCGGGTTATATTACCTGGAACCTTGATTATAAGCAAATGGGACTGGGCGGTGACGATAGTTGGTCGCCACGGGTGCACCCGCGGTTTCAATTAAATGAAAAAGAATATAAATTCGGGTACCGGATCATGGCCATTAATTTGAACACGGCCGATACACGTAAAATATATAATATCAGCTATGATTAGCATAAAAAGAAATGAGCCTGAAAAATGCTTATAAAATTTTATAGCATGAAGATATTCAAGTCATCACAAATTAAAGAGATTGATAAATACACGATTGATAACGAGCCCGTTCACTCCATCAATCTGATGGAAAGGGCAGCGGCAAAAATGCATGAATGGATTGGATGCCGGTTTGATAAATCAAGGCGTTTTATTGTTTTTGCCGGCCCGGGCAATAACGGGGGAGATGGCCTGGCCCTTGCCCGTTTGCTCGTGAAGGGCGGTTACAGGGTTTCGGTCTACTTGTTAAAAATTAAAGGGCTATCACCGGATTCTCAAACCAACCTTGAACGATTGATAAAGCAAGGAAGGGTACCGGTCACGTTTGTTTCAAGCCCGAATGAATTTCCTAACCTGTACCCGGACGAAATCATCGTGGATGCCTTGTTTGGTTCTGGATTAACACGCCCCTTACAGGGTTTGCCGGCCAATTGCGTGAATTTTATGAACCATCATGATAATTTGGTCCTTTCCATAGATATACCCTCCGGGTTGTTTGGTGAGACCAACGTGATGAACGTGCGGAACAATATCGTGCAAGCTGATTACACCCTTACCCTGCAATTTCCGAAACTAGCCTTTTTCTTCGCGGAAAATGGGCTTTTCGGGGGAAATTGGCAGGTATTGCCTATAGGCCTTCACGAGAAAGCCATGAAAACGACTGAAACCCCCTGGCATTACTTATCCCGGGAGATACTAAAAGAAAAAATCAGGCCGCGGGAAAAGTTTTCTCACAAGGGAACATACGGGCATGCTTTGTTGATCGCGGGAAGCCATGCCAAGATGGGGGCTTGTTTGATGGGTGTGAAAGCCTGCTTGCGAACGGGCGTGGGATTGGTAACGGCACACGTGCCCCAAAAAGGATACCTGCCCGTGCAAACGGCCATTCCCGAGGCAATGCTTAGCCTTGACGAAAACGATCATCATTTTTCTACCGTGCCGTCCCTTGATGCGTTCGATGCAATTGGTTTTGGGCCTGGCATTGGCAAAGAACCTGTAAGCCAGTCTGCTTTTAAAGAATTGCTGGAGAAATCCAAGAAACCCTTGGTCATTGACGCGGACGGTATTAATATTATAAGCGAGAACAAGGATTGGTATGAAAAAATACCGAAAGGCTCTATATTGACGCCACACCCTGGCGAATTTGAGCGGATCGTTGGGAAATTTTCTGACGATTACGCGCGAAACAAGAAACAAATGGAATTTGCTGGAAAACATGGTGTTTACCTGGTATTGAAAGGGGCCTACACGGCCGTGGCCACACCGGAGGGCAAATGCTATTTTAATGTAACCGGGAACCCGGGCATGGCCACGGGGGGCAGTGGGGATGCCCTCACGGGCATGATCTTGTCCTTCCTGGCCCAGCAATATCCCCCGCTCGATGCCGCCTTGCTTGCCGTATACTTGCATGGTATGGCAGGCGACCTGGCCGCATGCCAACTAGGTGAACAAGGATTAATAACCACGGACATTATAGAAAATATCCCATATGCCTACAAGAAATTGATGGAAGGGTAAAAAAAACAAAAAGCCCGCTGGAAAGCGGGCTTTTCTCGTGCTATTTTGACAAGTTAAAAATTTGTCCAGTCGGTAAATTCTTCTGCCTCGTATTCTTTATTTCCTAGTTTTACACGGCATGCCTTGAAGGCTTCAATGGTCCTTTCCACGTCCTCGAGGGAATGGTCGGCCGTGGGGATTATCCGTAGCAAGATCATGCCTTTCGGGATAACCGGGTAAATAACTACCGAGGTGAAAATATTGAAATTCTCCCGCAAGTCAATAACCAGGTTGGTGGCTTCTATCAACGAGCCGTGCATCATTACCGGGGTTACGGGCGATTCTGTCACGCCAATGTCAAAGCCGTTTTCCCTTAGCTTGTTCTGCATGGCATTCACGATGGTCCAAAGTTTTTCCCTCAATTCCGGTTTTGTTTTTAACAGCTCAAGCCTTTTTAAACCGCCAAAAACCATGGGCATGGGCAATGATTTCGCGTAAATCTGGCTACGCATGTTGTAATGCAGGAAGGTAATTACCTCGGGTTCGGAGGCAATGAAAGCGCCAATCCCGGCCATGGATTTGGCAAAGGTCGAAAAATAGAGGTCAATCTTATCTTGCACGCCAAAATGTTCGCCCGTGCCGGCCCCCGTTTTGCCCATCGTGCCTAAACCATGGGCATCGTCGACCAATAGGCGAAAGTTGAATTTCTCTTTTAAATCAGTGATGGCTTTCAGGTTGCCCAGATCGCCTACCATGCCAAATACGCCTTCCGTGATGACCAGTATGCCGCCCCCTTGTTGGTCGGCCAATTTCGTGGCCCTTTCCAATTGTTTCTCGCAATTTTCAATATCGTTGTGCGGGTATACAAAACGTTTGGCCAGGGACATCCGCAATCCATCAATAATGCATGCATGACAGTCTGAATCATATACTACCACGTCTTTCCTGTCAAGGATGGAATCAATAATTGACATGATGCCCTGGTAGCCATAATTTAACAAGTAACCACTTTTTTTTCCTACAAACTCGGCCAGTTTTTGCTCTAATTCCTCGTGGTATTTGGTTTGCCCTGACATCATACGGGCACCCATCGGGTAGGCCAGGCCATACTCCTTCGCGGCCTCGGCATCAGTTTTACGCACCTCGGGGTGGTTTCCCAAGCCGATGTAATTGTTCAGGCTCCAGTTTAATACAGTTTTGCCCCTGAATTTCATGTGTGGGCCAAGTTCTCCTTCTAACTTGGGAAAGAAAAAATAGCCGTGCCCCATTTTCTGGTACTGCCCCAGGGGACCTATCCTCGTTTGTAATTTTTCAAATAAATCCACGATATTTAATTTTTAAATTTTTTATTGAAAGTGCAAATGTAGTTTTTTTTCAAAATATGCCAAATGTAATCCCGTTTCGAACATATGCCTGCCATGAAATTAATGTTTCTTGAATTTATGACTACTTGTGAAATTTCGCTTTATATTTTGCCGTGTTGTTTTTATAATCGGTAATGATGAGCTCTAACTCATGGTTTTTGCCAAAAGGCATTCTTTCCTGATCAAATACATGAAATACATGATCGTATTTTTTGTCGTACTCGAACAATACCCATTGCCCATCTATATAACCGTTGTAGGATTTTATCCCTGACAAGTCATCCGTGATTTTAAAACTCAATAGTTTTTTTGATGCCATGTTGGCCCCTTTTGTAATATTTAAAGGGACAAT
>CAZKIR010000159.1:0-8646 GCA_964552835.1 uncultured Bacteroidales bacterium | reverse complement strand
GTACCATGCAATAATCATATAATAGTGATAAACACAATGGCGATATATGTACGTTTGTGCACAAGCGAAAAAAACCAGACAGAAAAGATAATTTGCTGCATATAAACAAAAAAGAGGATAGGAAACAGTCCACCCACAAAAGCAAGAGTGTGGCTGCCCTTCCCTGCAACCGTCCCTTGCGCCACCGCTAAAGCTAAGGCGGCACGCGGTCGCAGCCACACACATGCTTTTTTTGCCGACGCACCCGGTTTCTTAACGGAATTTGGTACTTTAGAGGTCTTTTAAATTTTACTAATTGGAGAATAAAAACAGAATATGACATTAGAAACACACGGACAAATGGTTTCATTTATTTGGGACATTTGCAATTTATTGAGAGGCCCTTACAAAAGGAATGAATACAGAAGAGTAATTCTTCCATTGACTGTTTTAAAACGTTTTGACAGCATTTTAGTTCCAACAAAAGAAAGAACAATTGAAGCCTATAATCAAGTTAAGGGAAAATCCGAAAATATTATCCAACCAAAAATGTATCAGGTTACCGGAGTTCCTTTTTACAATATTTCAAAATTAGATTTCTCAAAACTTCTTGATGATGCAAATCAAATTGCACCAAACTTAAATGGATACATCAACGGATTCTCTCAAAACATACGTGAGATTTTTGAGCGTTTTGAATTTGCCGATGAAATCCGAAAAATGGCTGATAAGAACTTACTTTATGAAGTGATTAAGAAATTCAATAATGTTGATTTGTCCCCTGATAAGATTGATAATTTGCAAATGGGGTACATTTTTGAAGAACTTATCAGAATTGGCGCAGAGCAATCGAATGAGGAAGCCGGACACCATTACACACCGAGAGAAGTCATTCAATTAATGGTTAATTTATTGCTTTCACCCGAAGAAGACTTAGCGCAGGATTACAAAGTGAAAACCATTTACGACCCAGCATGTGGGACGGGAGGTATGCTTTCAGAAGCTGAGAAATACATTAAGTCCTTAAACAGAAATGTTCAAGTGTATTTGTCGGGGCAAGACTATAATGATGAAGCGTGGGCAACCTGTAAAGCCGACATGCTCATTAAAGGTGAAAAAGCGGATAATGTAAGGCTTGACAATACTTTTACGCATGACCGATTTAAAGGCGATACATTCGATTACATGCTAGCCAATCCACCCTTTGGTGTTTCATGGAAACAGGAAGAAAAATACATTAAAAATGAGGCTGATAGTTTGGGTTACAATGGCTGTTTTGGTGCTGGATTGCCACGGGTAAATGATGGGGCTTTACTTTTCCTGCAACATATGATTTCCAAAATGCGCGACCCAAAAGAAGATGGAAGCCGTATTGGAATTGTATTTAATGGTTCACCACTTTTTACTGGCGATGCTGGTAGTGGAGAATCAAATATCAGGCAATGGATTATTGAAAATGACTGGCTTGAGGCGATTATAGCTTTACCTGACCAACTTTTTTACAATACAGGTATCTCAACCTATGTTTGGATTGTATCCAACAGGAAAGAGAAGAAAAGAAAAGGTAAAATCCAACTTATTGATGCAAGACAGTATTACATTCCTATGCGAAAAAGTCTGGGACAAAAACGGCATCAGATTGGGGATGGAAAAGAAGGAAAGCCTGACCAAATTGCTGAAATAACAAAAATTTACGACAACTTCGAACATGATGAGACCAGAAAATTCATTATCGAAAAAATTGAAAAGGAACTGATTGTAAGCAAGGTTTTTGACAACGAGGATTTTGGATATCATAAAATTACCGTTGACAGACCATTGCGCTTAAACTTTGTTGCAAATGAAGAAAGAATTGCGATGCTTGAATTTCAAAATGGTTTTATAAACCTGGCTAACAGTAAAAAGAAAAAAGAAAATATACGTCAAAAAGAAATTGAAGCAGGCAAAGAAAGACAGGAACAAATCCGAGAACTTCTAAAACAGCTTGGAAAAATCACCAATGAAAAGCTCTACAAAGACCGAAAAGCGTTTATCGCTGACCTAAAAAGCCTTGTAAAGACGCAAGGCCTTGCGTCTCTTAGTACCACAGAATTGAAAGCCATTTTAGCAGCATTAAGTGAGCAGGACGAAACCGCTGAAATATGCCGTAACAGCAAAGGAGAGCCTGAACCCGATTCAGATTTACGGGATACTGAAATTATCCCGTTAAAAGACGATATTGAAGCATACTTTAAGCGCGAAGTATTGCCACATGTACCGGATGCCTGGATAGACTACAGCAAAACAAAAGTGGGCTATGAAATACCCTTAAACCGGCATTTCTACAAATACCAACCGCCACGGGAATTGGAAGTTATTTCGCTTGAAATGAAAGCCCTTGAAGCTGATATTTTGGATATGCTAAAACAGGTTACAAACGGAAAAGACATTGCACGATGAAGTATCGGAAATACGAGAAATATAAAATAAGCAATAATCCATGGTTTTCTGAATTGCCTGAAAATTGGGATGTTTCTAGAATTAAATTCAATTCAATATTATTTGGCAGAATAGGCTACAGAGGCTATTCAACTGATGATTTGGTTGATGAAAAAGAAGGTGCTATTACTTTAAGCCCAAGTAATATGATTAATGGAAAACTTGATTTTTCAAAATGCACTTATTTGAGTTGGGATAAATATAATGAATCACCAGAAATAAAGATGAGAGACCATGATGTTGTAATGGTAAAAACAGGTTCAACTATTGGAAAAGTCTCATTCGCAGAAAAAATTGAATATCCAACAACAATAAATCCACAGCTAGTTTTATATAAAAAGATTAAGTGCAACCCGAAGTTCTTATTTTATTATCTTTTTAGTAAAAATGCACAAGACAGAATTCCGCTATATAATTCAGGAAGTACAATACCAACAATGAAACAAGAAGATATTGGACGTTTTTATTTACCAATGCCTTCCATAAATGAACAAAACTCAATAGTAGAATTCTTAGACCACGAAACCACCCACATAGACACCCTTATCGAAAAAAAACAAAAACTCATTGACCTGCTCAAAGAAAAACGCACTGCTTTAATTACCAAAGCTGTTACAAAGGGTTTAAATCCTGATGTGAAAATGAAAGATAGCGGGATTGAGTGGTGTGATATTTTTCCGGAAGATTGGAATGTTATTAGTCTTAAATGGATTTCAAGAATATATGCAGGTGGTACTCCTGACAAGTCAGTTGAAACTTATTGGGAAAATGGAACTATTCCATGGATAAATTCAGGCACTGTAAATCAAAAGTATATAACTAAATATTCTGATTTAATAACTGAAGATGCTTATAAAAGCAATAGTGCAAAATGGATTCCCAAAGGTTCACTTGTAATGGCTTTAGCAGGCCAAGGTAAAACAAAAGGTATGGTTGCTTATTTGGAAATTGATACAACTTGTAACCAATCAATGGCTGCCGTTATACCGAGAAAAGATATTTATAGCAAATATTTAATGTATTGGTTAGAAATTAACTATAATAACATTAGAAATATAGGTGGTGGAGATGCGAGAGATGGGATAAATTTAGAAATGATTGGAACTATTAAATGTCCGGTTCCTACTCTAAAAGAACAAAAAAAAATAGCAGAAATCATTGAAAAAGAAACTGAAAGAATTGAGATTTTAAAAGATAAAATTAGCATTGCAATTGAAAAGCATAAGGAATATCGCACAGCTCTAATCTCAGCAACAGTAACCGGAAAAATAAAAGTAAGCGAACAATGAAAATAAATTTATGTAACAGGATGTAACTAAACGAAAGAATAAATTTTTAACTTGTTGGTTTTTAAGGCTAAACCATGTAACTGAATGTAACTGAAAAGAAAAATGGACAATAAAGACCTGGAAATATTAATTGAAGAGCTAAGGGCTTTGCCCAAAGAAAGCGAATGGGTAGAGTTTAAGGTAAACAAAGCCATTCCGCAAAATATTGGTGAATATATTTCGGGTTTATCCAACGCGGCTTGTCTGGAAGGGAAAGAACATGCTTACCTCGTTTTTGGAATTGAAAACGAGAAGCATGAGGTGGTGGGAACCAATTTTGAACCAAAAAATGAAAAGATAGGCAACCAGGAACTTGAAAACTGGCTAGCTACGCAACTGGAACCAAGAATTGATTTTAAAATTTATGAGTTAACCTATAAAGAACGTTTTCTTGTAGTATTTCAAATAGATGCCACGTTAAATACACCGGTCAAATTTAAAGGAGAGGCATTTATTCGGGTAGGCAGCTATCTGAAAAAACTGAAAGACCACCTGGAGAAAGAGCGAAAAATATGGCAAAAGGTAAAAAATATTGTTTTCGAAAAAGAATATGCCAAACGGAATTTAAGTGAAGACACCATTTTAAAATTATTGGATTACCCGAGTATATTCAGGCTTTTGAACATGCCATTACCGGACAATAAAAAAGGGATTCTGGAAAAACTACTGGAAGAAAAACTTATTGAAAAAAGATTATCCAAATACCACATCACGAACCTGGGCGCTGTATTGTTTGCACATGACCTTCACCTATTCGAGGGCTTGAGCAGAAAAGCGCCAAGAGTGGTAATTTACAAAGGCAAAGACAAACTGAACACGATAAAAGAGCAACCTGGTCAAAAGGGCTATGCCATAGGTTTTGCAGGCATGATTGATTATATTAATGACAAGTTACCATCAAACGAAGAAATAGGCCGGGTCTTTCGAAAAGAAGTAAAGGTCTTTCCCGAGCTGGCCATTCGCGAATTGGTTGCCAACGCCATCATTCATCAGGATTTTACTATTACTTGTACCAGCCCGATGATAGAGATTTTCCAAAACAGAATAGAAATTACCAACCCGGGGAAACCGCTTATCAACACCCAGCGATTTATTGACCACAGCCCTGAAAGCCGTAACGAGATGTTAGCCGGATTAATGAGGCGCATGGGATTTTGCGAAGAAAGAGGTAGTGGTATAGATAAAGCCATAGCACAAGTTGAGGTATTTCAGTTGCCTGCACCCGAATTTATTGCCGGCGAGAATTATACCCGTGTAATCCTCTTTGCGCCAAAGTCGTTGCGCCAAATGTCAAAAGCCGATAAGACAAGGGCTTGTTACCAGCATTGTTGTTTAAAATATGTATCGGGTGAATTTATGACAAACCAAACCTTAAGAGAACGTTTTGAAGTAGATGATAAAGCTTATCCAATTGTATCAAGAATTATTAAAGATACAATAGATGCACAATTGATAAGAAGTTATGAAAACTCAAGGATGTATATTCCTTTCTGGGCATAATGTAACGGGATGTAACTAAACTATATTTGTCTAGTAATTTATAGCTGATTATCAGGCATATAAAATGTAACTGAATAAATTATGAGCAATCAAACAAGCGAACAAGTTTTTGAAAGTTATATAGAAGAAACCTTACTTCAAAAATCAGGATGGCAACAAGGCACAAATAGTGAATGGAATAAAAAGCATGCAATTTTTCCTGCTCGTATTATTGATTTCATTAAAACTTCACAGTCCAGGCTTTACGAGCAAATGGTAAAACTACACGGTTCAGAATTAGATGAGAAAATAATTGCAATACTCATAAAAGAATTAAATTTAAAAGGAACTTTACATATATTACGGCATGGGTTTAAGTTTTATGGAAAAACTTTTGATATGGCTTTTTTCAAGCCTGCACATAGTTTAAATCCTGAGGTAGTTGATTTATATAATAAAAATCAACTGAATGTAACCAGACAGGTTCCATGCCATCCTTCCGATAATAGTACCATTGATTTACTTTTTAGCATTAATGGTTTGCCAGTTGCCACTTGTGAATTAAAAAATCCTGTTACAGGCCAAAGCTGGCGACACGCTGTAAAACAATATAAAACCAATAGAGATTGGCGAGCGCCTTTATTCCAGTTCAAAAAACGAGCTGTTGTACATTTTGCTGTTGACCCCGATGAAGTTTATATGACAACCCGTTTAAATGGGGATAAAACTTTCTTTTTACCATTTAACCGAGGAGATAAACCCGGAGATATTCAATGTGGTGCAGGTAATCCCCAACATCCATCCGGTCATAGAACTGGCTATTTTTGGGAAGAAACATTGCAGAAAGACCGATTTTTAGATATTATCGGCCATTACATGTTCATTGAAACCAAAGAAGAAAAAGTAGATGACGGACGTGGCGGTAAAAAGATGATAGTTAAAGAAACTATGATTTTCCCCCGCTATCATCAATTAGATTCAGTAAGTAACCTGGTTGAAACTGCACAAAAGGATAAAGTCGGTCATAATTATCTGATTCAGCATTCTGCTGGTAGCGGAAAGACAAACAGTATTTCCTGGTTATCTCACCGGCTGGCGAGTTTGCATACCGATACTGATGAAAAAATATTTGATTGTGTGGTTGTAATTACCGACCGCAAAGTGCTGGATAAACAATTGCAGGATGCCATTTACCAGATTGAACATGCACAAGGTGTTGTAAAACCTATAGATTCAGATTCAAAGCAATTAGCCGAAGCCCTTGTTGATGGGACAAAAATTGTAATTACCACATTGCAAAAATTTCCATTTGTGTTAAAAGGTTTGCTTCGTATTGCAGGTGCAGATAAACTTGAAAATGCAAAAGAAGAACATATTGAACAAGCTAATGCATGGCAGGAAGAAATTGCCAAAAGAAACTATGCAATAATTGTTGATGAAGCCCACTCAAGTCAAACAGGCGAAACAGCAAGAGAATTAAAAGAAATTCTTGGGGCCGGAACTGAAAATGAAAACGATGATTCAGACACTGATTGGGAAGACCGGTTAAACCAAATTATGGAATCCCGTGGCAGGCAAAAGAACATTAGCTTTTTTGCTTTTACAGCTACACCAAAAGGTAAAACATTAGAACTATTTGGGAAAGATGAAAAAGCTTTTCATATATATTCAATGCGTCAGGCCATTGAAGAAGGTTTTATTTTGGATGTACTAAAAAATTACACCACTTATAAAACTTTTTACAAATTAGTAAAGAAGGTATCGGACGACCCTGAATATTCTAAAAAGAAGGCCGTAAAAGCATTTGCCAAATTTATGAGCCTGCATCCGGTAAATGTTGAGCAGCGCACCGAAATAATGGTTGAACATTTCCGCAGTCAGGTTGCTCACCGCTTAAATGGGCGGGCAAAAGCAATGCTTGTTACCAGTTCACGCCTGCATGCCATTAAATATATGTTGGCTTTTAAAAGATACATTAAACGCAACCACTATTCCGATATAAGTCCAATGGTTGCATTTAGCGGCTCATTAACCAATCCTGATGACGGCATTGAATACACAGAACCCAAAATGAATATTGACCCAGTATCGGGAAAACAAATAAGCGAATCTCAATTGCGTGAGAAATTCGACACAAACGATTTTAATGTACTTCTTGTTGCCAATAAATACCAAACTGGTTTTGACCAACCATTGTTACATACTATGTATGTTGATAAACGCTTAGATGGGGTTCAAGCGGTTCAAACATTGTCCCGTTTAAATAGATTTTATCCGGGGAAGGAAAGCCCTTTTGTTTTGGATTTTGTCAATAAACATGATGACATTTACAAAGCATTTAAACCTTATTACGATTCTACTATTCTTTTAGAAAAGTCAGACCCGGTATTATTAGAAGAAATCAAATTTGAATTAGATGCTTTTCAGGTTTACCATTGGTCAGAAGTTGAAGCATTTGCCCAAATCTTTTATAAATCTATTGACAAACAAACACAAGCTGACCATGCCAGATTAAATAATCATATACAACCAGCAAAAGACCGTTATAAAGCACTTGATGAAGAAAAACGAAAACTTTTTAAAGATAAAATCTCGGCTTATGTTCGCTTGTATTCATTTATAAGTCAAATCTTACCTTTCTCAGATTCAGAACTTGAAAAGCTATACAGCTTTGGAAGGTATTTAACTCCAAATTTGCCAAACGATAAGGATATTGAAATCATAAAACCTGAAGATGAAATTTCACTACAATACTATCGGACTGAACGTGTAATGTCAGGCTCAATAGTAATGGAAGATGGGGAGATATATACAGTAAAAAGTCCAACAGATGTTGGTACAGGAAAAGCAAAAGATGAAAAGAAACCATTATCAGAAATTATTGAAGTATTAAATGACCGTTTTGGAACAACCTTTACGGAAGAAGACAGACTTTTCTTTGAGCAAATAAAGGAAAAAGCTGTAAATAACGAGACTATAATACAAACTGCATCAGCCAATCCACTTGACAAATTTGAATTAGGCATTAAGAAAATGATTGAAACATTAATGATTCAGCGAATTGCAGACAATGACGAGATTGTTACAAAATACATGGACGACAAGGAATTTCAAGAAGCTGTATTTCCAATATTAGCGAAAGAAATTTACGAAAAAATTACAGTTGTGAACGAGGAAAATGAATAAACCCCACGCTATACCGTCCCTTCGCTGTCAGGTACATTGGCAAAACGCACAAAGCCAACGCTACAACCAAATTTTGCCAAAGAGCCTTCAAGCCCGTCCCGCACCATCGCACAATGGGCATGATATTGCAGCAAATTTAAAGACAATAAAACGACAGAAATTTAACGCCAGTGCACAATCGAGTAGGCGGCTGACG
>CAZKIR010000158.1:5421-8649 GCA_964552835.1 uncultured Bacteroidales bacterium | reverse complement strand
AATTTTATCTTGAAAATAAAGCTTTCCCGATGCATCATAAACTTCGATTTTTCCTGTTTTCTTGGTTTGGAGGGTAATGGTTTCCAAGGGTTCAAAATACAGGCCGTTGTCAGGTTGTATGATGTCCAGGTAACGTCCTTTCTTCACGCCCCCTTCTCCCTGACTGGCCAAAGAAATGCCCGATATGCCAGCAATAGCTGAAACGCTCCCGGCCGCGATAGATTTTTTTATAAAGTCCCTTCGTTGAATAGATTTCTTTTCTTGTTTTTGCATAATTTGTTTTTTGCAATTTCACGATCAGGTTGTGACCCCGTGTATAGCTGGATATTAGATGATAATTCGGGGGTAATAACAATTTTCGCCTTTCAGGCTATGGACGTGATCCCTGGGCCAACTCACGAAAAAAGGATAAAATTTTTCATGATAATTTGCCCCTAGGCTATCAATAACATGTAGCGCACCTGGCTGGTGTGTTTCCAGGAAACCCTTTTCAAGGGGATGGTTTTTGTATTGCATGTACATGCCGTTTTGATCGGGTTCATTTTTAGATAAGGCATGGGGCGAAGCTAAAACGGGTCCGCCCCCGATGGAGGCGGACCCGCCAGAAATAGTAACTTTTCGAAGAAAATCACGACGGGTTTCGCCGTGAACGGGCTTGTTAAGATTATTTAAAGACATAGTTAGTAGTTAGTTAGTTAGTTAGTTAGTTAGTAGTTAGTTAGTAGTTAGTTAGTTAGTTAGTTAGTAGTTTAATTATAAATTGCTAAACCTAAAAAAAAGATCACAACTTTACTGTTAAAAAACTATGTTTCTAATTATATCCTTCGCCACTCTTGAAAAGAACGTATCCTAATGTAATAAAGTTACGGTTAATTTAAAGAATACCCCTATTAAAGGTTAAAAAAAATTATCTTTTTTAACAAGAAAAAAATAAAGAAAAACAGTCATGGCAAAAAAATTATTTTTTGTTACATTTGCAAACTTAAAACCGGACCTGTAGCTCAACTGGACAGAGCGTCTGACTACGGATCAGAAGGCTGGGGGTTCGACTCCTCCCAGGTTCACGAAATAAAAAAGCGCTTGTTAAAAAAACAAGCGCTTTTTTTTCTGGATCATGCTTGATTGATTTTTACTTCTTTTATTTTTGCCATAGACAAAGATTATTGCCATGAATGACGTGCCTGAAGACAAACAAGAAAACAAATTACATGAAAGCCTGTTGTTCAGGTTTGTGAATACCCTGGCCGGGTCAAGGTTAGAATTTCAGACATTTCTCATCGTTACGCTGGGCATGGGGTTTGTTTATTCCTTCAAGGTATGGGACGCGAATGCCATCCTTATCATTTTCGGGATGGTACTGCCTGTTTTGTATATATTTAGCTTGTATAAGCTCATGCAGCACCAGGCCCCGGATGAAATCCAGAAAAACAAGCTGTCGCGCTGGGCCAGGTCAAAAGTGGGCAACTTCGTGATGCGTTTCGCTGACTCCGGCATCACGATCCTTATCGGGTATTTAACCCTGGAAGGGCCACTGGATTACTTGATCGTACGTATCCTTTTGACCATGGTATTTCCCCCTCTTTATCTCACGGCTATTCACGTGCTGTTAAACCGGCCAAAAGAAGAAAAATAAAGCTTGTGTTTGTATTTATTCAACTTTGTCTTTTATTTTACCAGTAACTGATTTTATTCCCGTCTATGCTTCATGGCCTCGTTACCCGTGGTCCAATGCCCATGCTTTGTTTTCTCGCTCTCGTGTTTTCATGCCCCCTTGCATTCCAGTCCTCTTAATGGTACCAGGTAAAACCAGGTTTAATCCTTTTGTTCTTTTACCTTTAAATCCAACTCGTCTAGTTGGGTTTTTGGCAAGCGGGAAGGGGCTTCGATCATCACGTCGCGCCCGGTATTGTTTTTCGGGAATGGGATCACGTCGCGGATACTGTCTAAACCGGCAAAAAGGGCCACCCAGCGGTCAAAGCCAAACGCGACCCCGCCGTGGGGCGGTGCACCATACCGGAAGGCATCCAACAGGAACCCGAATTGTTCCCGTGCCTCACCAGGGGTAAAGCCCAGGTTTTTAAACATGATATCTTGCAATTTCTCGTCGTGGATACGGATAGAGCCGCCCCCTATTTCCACCCCGTTAATGACCAGGTCGTAAGCGTTGGCCCTTACCTTTCCCGGGTCTTTTTCAAACAGTTCCAGGTCTTCTTCTCTCGGGGCAGTAAATGGATGGTGCATGGCAAAATACCGTTGTTCTTCTACGTCCCATTCCAACACGGGAAAATCGATTATCCAAAGGGGCTTGAACACGTTTTTATCGCGCAGTCCCAGGCGGTTTCCCATCTCCAGGCGCAATTCCGACAAGGCAGCAAGGGTTTTTCGTTTGTCACCGGCCAGGATCAATAACAAATCCCCTTTTTTGGCCCCCGTTTCCACGGCCCATTTCGCGAGGTCTTCGGTCCCGAAAAATTTATCCACGGAAGATTTAAACGAACCATCGGGGTTCCATTTGACGTACACGAGGCCTTGCGCCCCTATCTGGGGCTTTTTCACGAAGTTGGTCAGCTCGTCTAGTTGTTTTCGGGAATAACCGGCCGCGCCTTCTACCACGATGCCCCCTATATACCCCGCGCTGTCAAAAACCTTGAACCCCTTGCCCTGTACCAGTTTTGTTATCTCGTGCAGTTCCATGCCAAAACGGAGGTCGGGCTTGTCATTGCCATATTTTTCCATGGATTCCTGGTAGCCCAGGCGGGGAAAATTACCTGGGATATCCACGTTTTTTATCGTTTTGAAAAGGTGTTTGGCCATGCCTTCAAAGGTATTTAGCACATCGTCGCGATCCACGAAGGCCATCTCGCAATCAATTTGGGTAAACTCGGGTTGGCGGTCGGCACGAAGATCCTCGTCGCGAAAGCATTTCACGATCTGGAAATAGCGGTCGTACCCGGCCACCATCAACAATTGCTTAAAGGTTTGTGGCGACTGGGGCAGGGCGTAAAACTGGCCAGGGTTCATGCGCGAGGGCACCACGAAATCCCTGGCCCCCTCGGGGGTCGATTTAATTAATACCGGGGTTTCAATTTCAAGGAACCCTTGATCCGAAAGGTATTTTCTGGTTTCTTGTGCCATGCGGTGGCGCAACATGAGGTTTTCCTTCAGGGGTGAACGGCGCAAGTCCAGGTAACGGTATTTCGCGCGCAACTCCTCGCCCCCGTCCGTATC
>CAZKIR010000158.1:0-5411 GCA_964552835.1 uncultured Bacteroidales bacterium | reverse complement strand
CCTGGGATTTTTACTGGCACGCTCTATTACCTTGCCGTGAATTTTAATTACAAATTCCCGTCCAATTTCCTTTAATTGATTTAGCAACGCGGGTTTCGACCCCGTGTCAAAAACCAGTTGGGTAATGCCGTAACGGTCGCGCAGGTCGATAAAAGTCATGCCGCCCAGTTCGCGTTTTCGCTGTACCCAGCCAGCAAGGGCCACTTCCTGGCCAACATGTCCCGCGCGTAATTCTCCACAAGTATGGGTCCTGTACATAATTTTACTATTTTTTTTATACATTGCAAACGTGTAATCAATACACTGATCCTGTATTGTTCAGGATAAATGAATAATACGGGCAAAAATACAAATATTCGTGCATAGCCATAATTTTAATGATGATTTCTTTATGGAAAAATTATTTTCAGACGAGTTTTTCATGCGGGAAGCTTTAAAACAAGCCGTGATGGCCCGGGAACAAGATGAAGTGCCCGTGGGCGCGGTGATTGCTTCGGACAAGCGGATTATTGCCAAGGCACACAATCTCGTGGAAACCCTACAGGACGTGACAGCCCATGCCGAGATGCAGGCCATGACCTCGGCCTTTAATTTTTTGCAAAGCAAATACCTTAACGATTGTACTTTATATGTTACCCTGGAGCCTTGCCTGATGTGTGCCGGGGCCATATTTTGGGCCCAACTGGGCCGGCTGGTGTACGGTGCCGATGATGAGAAAGCGGGTTACACGAGGATTACCCCCCATTTTTTACAGCCTAAGTTGGTAGTTGAAAAAGGGGTGCTCAAAGAGGATTGCGGCCAAATACTGAAAGACTTTTTCAAGGGAAAACGCTAAAAGGCCGCTTGGAATCTCGAGAAATATTGTAATTTTATGGTTTTAAACCCGACTTTATTTATCCGGTATGCAAAAAAATAGTATAATATCCCTTTGTTGGCCACTGTTTCTTTTTTTAATCCTCTGCCCGGGCGGTGCATTTTCCCAAACCAGGCTCGACAGTTTGCAGGAGGCCCTAGAGCAACAAAAAGAAAATGAAAGGATAAACACCTTACTTGCCTTATCCGAATTATATCGTAACTTGAAATCTGAAAAAGCCCTGGAATATGCCAAAGAAGCATTTGAAATCAGCCAGGCCGCGGGTTCACCGGGTGAAAAGGCCAAAGCTGCCTACGCCCTGGGATTTGCCCATTATTCTTTTAATAATTACCAGGAGGCCTTGACATACCTCCAGGAGGCCATCACATTATACAAACGGACAAACAACAAAACCGGACTGGCCCTTTCATTTAACCGGCTGGGCAATACCCAACAATTACAAGGAGAATACGAGGCGGCCCTGGAAGCATACCTGAAAGCCTTGAGCCTGAAAGAGGAAATGGGCAACAAGAAAGAACTAGGCCGCACGTATTCTAACCTGGGCACGATATACCGGGTTTATGGACAGTTTGAAGAAGCGGTAGACTATAGCCTAAAAGCCTTGAAACATTACGAGGCTGTTGGCTACATGGACGGCATTGCCTGGACACACCTGAACATAGGCCGCTTGTACAAGGAAATGGGCAGTTTTCAAAAAGCCCTGGGCCATGTGGACCAATCACTGGCCATTTATACCGGGATCGCCGAAAAAACCGGGAACCAAACAGGTATTACCCTATGCCATAAAGAAATGGGCACCTTGTACCACCAGATGGGCAAATTGGACAAGGCCTTGGAATACCAACAAAAGGTACTGGAAATAAATCAAAAATCAGATAACCAACACGGGGTGGCAAATTCCATCTCGAACATTGGCAAGATTTATTATGATAAAAAAGCCTATAACAAGGCACTCGGGTATTTTGAAAAATCCTTAAAATTAAAAGACGAGTTGAATGATCAATTTGATTTGGCCAGTATATATCGATACATCGGAAATATTTGGCAAAATATGGGAAACAAGGCAAAATCGTTTAAATACCTGCAACAAAGCCTTGAAATTGCCCAAGAATTAAACCTGCGTACCGAAGAAAAAGAAGCCTACAAGGACCTCTACCAATGGCATGCCAGCCTGGGCAATTACAAGCAAGCATTTTTCTATCAAAACAAGTATACCTTACTGAAAGACAGTATTAACACGGGCGATATTACCCGGCTGGAAATGCAATACGAGTTTGACAAGAAGCAACAACAGATTGAATTTGAAAGGAAAAAAAGGGAAGCTGTCCACCAGGCGGAGATAAAACAACAAAAAACCATAAAAAATGCTTTTCTTATTGGTTTTCTGTTAATGATCCTCCTGGCTTTTTTTATTTATCAAAATTATGCCCAGAAAAAGCGGGCTAACCAAGAACTTACCAGGAAGAACGAGGAAATAAGCCAGCAAAAAGAAGAAATCGAATCACAACGCGACGAGATCGAGAAGCAAAGGGACATCGCGACCCGTCAGCGGGATCAAATATCCCAACAAAACAAGGTAATTACCGACAGCATCCGCTACGCGCAACGGATTCAAACCGCCGTGCTGCCCAGGGAAGAAGATTTAGATAGCCTCTTGCCCGATCATTTCTTGTTTTTTAAGCCACGCGACATCGTGAGCGGCGACTTTTACTGGGTAGGAAAGAAAAACGGGAAAATTATCGTGGCCGTGGCCGATTGCACTGGGCACGGGGTTCCGGGAGCTTTCATGAGCATGATGGGCATTGCTTACCTGAACGAAGTCATCAACAAATCCGAGATAGACCAGGCCAACCTTATCCTGGCAAAGATGCGCGACAACGTGATCGAATCCTTGCACCAAACCGGCGAGTTCATGGAATCAAAAGACGGCATGGACATGGCCTTGATCATTTATGACCAGGCCACCAGGCAGTTGCAATATGCCGGGGCCAATTGCCCCTTGTACCTGGTTAGGGAATACCAGTTAAGCGAGTACAAACCCAACCGGATGCCTATTGGCATTCACATGAAAGGAAAACAAGACGCTTTTACTAATTACGATTTTACCCTGAACCCAGGTGATTGCATTTACCTTTTCAGTGACGGGTATGCCGACCAGTTTGGCGGGGCCAGGATGGAAAAATTCAAGTATGTACGTTTTCGGGAACTTTTGGCAGGGAGTCACGACAAATCTTGTGCCCAGCAAAAAAACTTGCTTGAAAAACAATTTGACGAGTGGAAAGGCGAAAACAGGCAACTTGACGATGTAATTGTTTTTGGGATGAAGGTAGGGTGATCAACGCTTGAATTACCTCGTGATTTATGGCAACCCCTGAACACCCATGGGGTGCCGGCACGCTGAGAGCCTGTTCCGGCTTATCGGAATTCGCGATGGCCGGGACGGGGGGGGGGCACAGTTCTCGCTGAGGTGTCACCGCGAAAGCAAAAAAAACTTGATAGAAAATGTAAAACTGCCATGTATTTAATACCATAACCTAAAAATAAATGCTTTTGTTGATAAATTATGGCCATTAATGGGCCACCTTTTACAAGATCGGGGGATAAAATAAAAACCAGCTTTTATTGACAAATTGGTTTTATTTTTCTTAACTTTGGATAAATTCAATGTAAAACCTAAAACAACCAGGCTGGTAAGCCCGGCCTGAAAAAGTACATGCGTTTTAAAATCACCCTAGCACCCGATCCCGGAAGAGGCGGACGTGTACTGCCTATTAACTACCAGTACGAGCTTTCATCGTTTATTTATCACACGTTGAACGTGGGCAACCAGAACCTGGCCACCTGGCTACATGATAAAGGCTACGTGAAAGAAAACAAGGCGTTCAAGTTGTTCACCTTTTCCAACTTGCACCTTCCAAAATTTAACCGCTACGAGGATCGGCTTATTTTGCTTAGCCCGGAGGTTTTTTTCGTGTTGTCGTTCCTGCCCCTGGAGCTTAGCGAAACATTCGTGATAGGGCTGTTCAGGGAAAAAGATTTTAGCCTGGGCGACAAGAAATCGAAAGTACACTTCCAGGTGAAAAGCATTGAACGCTTGCCCGACCCTGAATTCACGGGCAGCATGCATTTTAAGGCCCTTTCGCCCCTGGTGGTTACCACCAGGCGGGACGAATCCGATCGGTATGCCACTTATCTATCGCCTACCGACGAGGGCTATGCCGAAAACCTAAGAAAAAACTTGATAAACAAGTACGCGGCTTTCCTGGCCCATGCCGGTAAAAAGCCTGTTTCTTTTAATGGAGACGGTTTTGCCCTGGAGCCCATCGGTAAGCCCAGGTCCAAGCTGGTACACGTGAAAGCCAACACACCGGCCGCGGTAAAAATAAAAGCCTACTCGTGCGATTTTGCCCTAAGCGGCCCGCCCGAACTGCTAAAAATTGGCTATTACGCGGGTTTTGGCGAAAAAAACAGTTTGGGGTTTGGCTGTGGGGCAATAAAATGAAAGAGCAATATCAAAACAATAAAGAAGAATAACAAGAAGAAGAAGAAGAAAAATGAAATAAAAAAACATGCATTCCTGTATAACCGTGCCAATACTGGCAGCCTCCGCGTGAAGCGAGTTTGTGAAATGACAGCAACGCATGTTTTGCAGAACGAATTTAAGAAATAAAATATGATAAAGGAAATAATGTAAGAAAGAACTTGATGATTTAGAAATTCTTTTCCCATTATATGGGGCATGAATAGGTAGAGAATTGAAAACGGAACATAAGTTATTAAAAAATAAAGGGTTGCTAAAGTTATTAACAACCCTAAAAATCCAAGTTGGTGCGATTAATTGTCTGAACAATATTTAATTATAAGTTTCAATACCAGATGGATTAATTACAAAATTAAAATAAAAAATTAAATGTTAATAAATATGATAAACAATTTTTAATTATAATGCTAAGCATTGTTTATCTTTACAGAAAATTATTATAATATGCAATTTCTGTATTCCGGTAAATTTCTAAACAAGAGTGATATTATTACTTTTTTGAAATGGAAAATATCAAGCTTGGCAAATAAAAATTATACTTCTCAAGAAATCAAACAATTTATTGATGATTTATTTCTTTTTGATCGAATTAAACCAAATGAGCTAGAATGGATAAAAAAACAGATTAACGAAATACTAAAAAATATAGATAAATGTTAGATACAGTCATTAAAATTGGAAAGCTTTATCGCGAAGCAGAACATACACATTATTATCACGAGCAAATTAACTCCGTCTGGAAAGATGTGGAGGCATTAAGCAAAAATAAAGACAAAGAAGGGAACAAAATAGAAACGGTTTTCTATGAAATACCAGTGATATATGAAGGGGATAATGTAAGATTTGATCTTGACAATCTTTGTCAGATAGAAGATGAAGATAAACAAAAACAATTGTTTTATCTTAATTTTAAAACTTCAAGTAAGGACGCTGAAAAAAGATATTTACTCGGAGATATATTGTATTCACATTATATCGATAAAAACGGAAGATTAA
>CAZKIR010000157.1:0-8651 GCA_964552835.1 uncultured Bacteroidales bacterium | reverse complement strand
AATTAAATATTTCCTCCCAAGGTTTCTCCGTGTAAAACGCGTTAAATCCACATGTTAAAAAAAATAACCACAGAGTTCCGCAGGGTAAAAATATAGCTTTAAGTTAAGCGGGTTAAACGAACCCGTGGCCCGGAAAATGGCCCGGTGAAGTGGTAAATTGGATTATTCTTTTTACTTTTGGGTCAATAATAAACAAAATCCCTTTTGTTATGCAAAAATACAAATGCGCTGTATGTGGACACGTTTATGATCCCAACGAGGGCGATCCCATGGCCGATGTTAAACCTGGTGTACCATTTGAGGAGTTGCCCAATGACTGGACTTGCCCGATATGTGGTGCCGGGAAAGAAGATTTTGACCCGGTTGATTAAAAAACCCGGTAAGCCCAGGCTTATTTCTTATTTTTATCTTGATTGGATATAAGGAAACCTAACCCTAATTCTTCCTTCACGCAACCCCTTGATCCCCTGAAGGGCCCTAACGCTCCATGCTCGTTACTTACTAACCTCACCCTTATATCCCCCGAAGGCTTACCAAATGGATACAACACTCCTCAGGCCCTCTCCGGGGCATGCCGTAAGATAGAAAGCAGGAAACGCCAAAACTTGTGGGTAGTTTCAATGTTCAGCCGCTCGTCGGGCGAATGGGCCCCTTTTATGGTCGGGCCAATGGATATCATATCAAGAGTTGGGTACTTGTCAAGGAACAAACCACATTCCAGGCCAGCATGGATTGCCTTTACGTCAGGTTCCTGGTTGAACAATCGCTGGTACAATTTCGATGAAAGCCTCAATATCTCTGAGCCGGGGTTTGGTTTCCAGCCCGGGTAGCCATCGGTGTGTTCCACCCTGGCCCCTGCCAACCTGAACACGCTGGCCACCTTTGCGGCGATATCTGCCCTGGCTGATGCCATAGAACTCCTTTGGCTCGTGGTAACCAGCAATTCCCCGTTTACATTAGTTTTAACCGATGCCAGGTTGGTAGAAGTTTCTACCAGGCCTTCAATTTCCTTACTCCACCCGTACACGCCATGGGGACAAGCATAAAGCGAGTTGAGCAGGTGTTGTTTTGCCTTCTCGGTATACACGGCACCAGGAGCCTCTGTTTCCTGAATACTTATCTCCATGCCAGGTTCTATCTCGCGGTATTCACTTTGTAAAATAGCTTTATACCCGTTTAGCCATTTTTCAAGTATAGTTGCATCATTTTTCAAGATAGCAAATATTGCATTTGCCTCTCTAGGTATCGCGTTTCGCAGGTTACCCCCTTCCATCTGGGCCAACTTCAATTCAGTTTTCTCGTTCAGCTGCCACAAGAAACGGGTTAGCACTACCAGGCTATTGGCAAGCCCTTTATGGATATCGTCCCCGCTATGCCCACCTTTTAATCCCGAAATATTTATGGTATAAGTTGCCAATTTTCCTGGTCCCTGAAAAGTTTCTTTTTGAAGGGACAAGTATGCCAAGGTATCGATGCCCCCTGCACATCCAATAAAAATTTCCCCTTCATCTTCCGAGTCAAGGTTTAGTAAAATATTGCCCTGGATAAAATTCTCCTGCAATTTTTTGGCGCCGGTCAGCCCGGTTTCTTCGCCAACGGTAAAAAGACATTCCAAGTTTCCATGGGGTATATCCTTAGCAGATAAAATGGCCAGTTGGGTAGCCATGCCAATCCCGTCGTCAGCGCCCAGGGTAGTGCCCTTGGCTTTAATCCATCCATTTTCAATGTACGGGATAATAGGGTCGGCCATGAAATCATGTTCCACGCCCTCGTTTTTCTCGCAAACCATGTCCACGTGGCTTTGCAACACGATATCTTTACGGTTTTCCATGCCACTGGTGGCCGGTTTCCGGATAACCAGGTTGCCTACTTTATCACGCGCGGCATCCAGTTGGTGCTGATCCGCGAAAGCGAGCAAGTAATCGGTTATCTTTTCCTCGTGGTTAGAAGGCCGGGGGATTTTTAATATTTCCTCGAAATAAAACCAAAGGGGTTCTGGTTCAAGTCCACTTAACTTAGACATAATCAAAAATTAATTTTGAACACTGATCTCTGTTTTCAGGATAAAAAGGGAATATTCTTCATCCATGGTCAAGAACTCGTAATCGAGCTGGTTGCCGGTTTTCCTGGCAATATCAATTAAACCGAGGCCTGCACCACCTTTATCACTTAATTTACCTTCTTTTATCGTTTTCTTGAACAACTCGTTCAATTCTTCCTTGTTCAAGCTATTAACTTGTTTTAATGAAGATTGAATATCATCTACTTTATGGCTGGCCACTTTATTGGAAGTGATCACGAAATACGTCTGCTCTTTTTTGCCGATTAGAAACAGGCCATTCCCAATGTTATTTTCTATTCCGGTAATCTCATCAGAATGCCGGCTGATATTTTGAAGGGTCTCTACCAACACGTGATATACTTTCCGCTGGGTTGACCGGCCTTCTTTTTTTCGTTCCAGTTCCCTTTCTGACATGGAGGTAAACATCTTGGTGATATCATGGTTAAATTCTCCCATGAAAACCAATGAAATCCCGTTATTTCTAAGCTCATCATACAAGGTGAGAACAGACTTTATAAAACTTACATTTAGGTTCATAAAATTTCTACATTTTTATTCATTATTCAAAAAAATCCTTCAATCCATGAATTTTTCAGGTTAAAGGTAAAAAAAATATTTATAATTCCGCTTGATTTATTCCATGATCATCTGTATAATTTGATCAAGGCCCGGCAAGCCTTACTAAGAAATAAGGGTTTAACAAGTTTTCTTTATTGTATTGAAGGTTCGACACCCCATCGTCCAGGGTCACCTGGCAACCACTTTCCAGGGCAATGGCATGTCCTGCCCCGGTGTCCCATTCCATGGTTGGGCCAAAGCGGGGGTACACGTCAGCTTTTCCCTCGGCCACCATGCACAATTTTAGCGAACTGCCCCGGGAAATAAAATCCAATTCCCCGTGTTCTTTTTTCAATTTTTCAATAAACTCCATGGTTTCGTCCGACATGTGGGAGCGGCTGGCCACAACAGTGTATTGTTTTCTTTCCTGCTTCACCGGGAGCTTTTGGGCGCGTTTCCGGAGGGCTTCATAACTAAATACCTTATCGTGATAATCTTGTAACTCAAGTTTATAAGCCCCCTCCCCTTTCATGGCAAAATACAAGGTATTTAACACGGGTGCATAAATGATGCCCATCACGGGCGTTCCATCTTCCACCAAGGCAATGTTTACCGTGAATTCCCCGTTTTTCTTTATAAATTCTTTGGTCCCGTCAAGCGGATCAACCAGCCAAAAACGGCCCCATTTTTTCCGTTCAGCATATTCCAGGTGCTTGCCTTCCTCGCTCAGGATGGGGATCCCTGTTTGCCCAAGGCCCGATACAATTATCTCGTGGGCTTTCCGATCGGCTTTGGTAAGCGGGGATTTATCTTTTTTTACTTGAATATCAAAGTCAGGGCTATGGTACACTTCCTGGATTGCTTTTCCTGCTTCGAGAGTTGCTTTTACAGCGGCTTCAAAATGCATTTCTTGTTCGTTCATAAATAATTTGTAAACATGTTAAAAATATAGTAAACCCAACATGGCGATTGTCACCACCATGTATATCATCGTTAGGGGGAACCCGATCTTAAAGAAATCCTTGAAAGAATACCCCCCGGGGCCATATACCATGAGATTGGTCTGGTAACCAATCGGGGTCATGAAATTAGCCGCGGCCCCGAAGGCAACTACCAGGATAAAAGGCATGGGGTTTAAATCCAGGTTACTGGCCATGGTAAGCGAGATCGGGAAAATGATGGCCACTGATGCCTTGTTGGTAATGTACGCCGCCAAAAAAGAGGTAATCAAGTAAATACCAAACAATAAACCAACCGGCCCAAGGGGCACGAATACATTAATCAACAGGTTCGCGATCAAGCCTGCAGCCCCGGTCTTTATCATGGCTGTGCCCAATGCCAGGGACAAACCAATAATAAGGGCGAGATCAAAATCCACGTTCTTGGGTATTTCTTTCGGGTTGGTAATGTTTAATGCCAAGCTAGCCAGGATAACGATAATTAACCCCATGAAAAGAGAGATAACATTAAGGGCGGCCAGCATGATGGAAAGAAAAGTGCCCCCAAGAATAGTAAATATCTTGTATGATTCAAGTTTTTGGAAATTCCGGATCTTGGAAATAAAATAAAAATCCTGCGTGTTACGTGATCGGGGCATAAAATCAGGCCCTGTAAACAATAAAAGCACATCGCCTGGTTTCAGCAGGATATCGCCAATTTTTCCAGTAATCTTGGCGCCGTTGCGGTGCACGGCAATAACCGCCGCGTCATACTTTGCCCTAAAGTTAAAACTTTTCACGGTTTTGTTAATAAGCGATGACTTATGTGAAATCACCACTTCCACGATCTCTGTCTTTTTCTTACGTTGCAACATGCCAACGGAAGGTAGGGTAAGCCCGCTTTTTGCCTTGACCATGTCGGCCACGGTATCCGTTTCACCGGCAAATATTAACAAGTCTTCTTCCATAAGCACCTCATCGGGCGCTACCACGGGTATTTTAGTATTTTCCCGGATAATTTCTACCAGGAACAAACCTTTTAAGTTACGCAAGCCGGCTTCTTCAATGGTTTTGCCTTTTAGTTGGGAGTTAGGCCTAACCTGGGCCTCTACCAGGTATTTTCTGGAATTGGTTGAAAAATCCGTGATAATGTCCCTCTTGTCCGGTAATAACTTGCGGCTCGTGAAAATCAAGAATAATATGCCTATCAGTACCATGGGAAGGCCAACAATGGTAAAGTCAAAGATATTCAAGGATGGGAGGTTTGGGATAATTTGTTGATCAATCACCAGGCCGTTCACGATCAAGTTCGTGGAGGTCCCGATCAAGGTCACGCACCCGCCCAGGATAGCAGCATACGATAAGGGAATAAGCAACTTGGAAGGGGCGATGTCATTTTTCTTGCTCCAAACCCTGATATAAGGCATCATCACGGCCACGAGGGGGGTATTGTTTAAAAAGGCCGAGAAACCAGCAATAATAAACATCATGCGTGACAAGAAACTTTTATAACCTTTGGCCCCGCGAAACACTTTGTCGAGGATATACTCGATAACCCCAGTTTTACGAATGAGTTCACCAATCAGCAAAAGCATGATAATCACGGCGATTTGTTCGTTGGCAAAACCGCTTAATATCTCCGAGGGGGTCAAGATACCAAAAAACCCAAGGGCCACGATCGCGATAGTGAAGGTGAAAGACGCCCCAAGGATTTCCCAGTATAATGATACCAGGATAAAGAGAATAACAAGAAAAACAACGATTAAATCAAATGTTATCATGCATTATAGCTTCAAAGAAAAGCGAAAATAGCCGCTTTCGTGAAAAATCCAATTTTTCGTTTACAAAAATGAACAAAATGCTGAAATTTCGCAAAATTAAAACCAAAAAAGCCTTGCCCTTCACCGGGCAAGGCTCTTTCTTAGCCGATAAAAATAAATTAGAGGCTTTAAAAAAAATATAAGGTTTTCAAAGAAAGATGAATTAGGGCTCCACGTCCAAATCCAAATCTTCTTTCAAAGCTTCTTGATCCAAGTCTTCTTTTTTAATCCCCTTGGAAAAGGAAAGCATCAAAACACCGAATATAAGCATCAGGATACCAATCCATATATTCACGTTGATGCCCAGGGAAACCTTGTACATGGCTTCATTTGAAGCCGTGGCAATACCGTAAATCCCAATCAATAACCCTAAAAGGGTAAACATTGCGCCAATTGGAAGTTTTATATCTAAACCCATAGTTATATCATTTTAAATGTTACCAGAATATAATTGTAAACACCAATGCTATTGCTAATATCAAGACGGCTAATGCCTCTGGTTTTTGATGCCAGGCAAGCCCTTCTTCCTTTTGCTTTGGAGTAAGGCTGTATACAAGTCCTTTAAGCTGATCATCGGTTTTAAGTTGTTTCGTGAAAATGGAAATAAGAACGGTCATCACGACACAAATCCCGAAAGCAAAAATAGCTGTCCAGAAGTTTTGGGCCATTTCGCTCGTGTAAACATGTAGCGCGTTCTCTATACCCCCAACAAGCCATCCCCCTTTGAACAAGGTCGTGGCACCGGCTGGGACAGTCAGTCCATGATGGATAGCGGCCGCACCCGTTCCGGAAATCAAGCCCCAAAAAGCACCGTGGCCGGTAGATCGCTTCGAAAACATCCCGAGAAGGAAGGTACCGAACAAAGGGGCATTCACGAAGGCGAAAACCAGTTGCAGGAAATCCATCACATTGTTGAAGAGGGCAGCCACGTAGGCTGTTAAAATACTAATGGCCACGCCAAAAAATGTAGTAAACTGTCCCACTCTCAAGTAATGCTTGTCGGATTTGTTCGGGTTAATATAACTTTGATAGATATCATACGTGAAGACCGTGTTAAATGCCGTCACGTTTCCTGCCATTCCCGACATGAAAGATGCCATCAGGGCCGTGAGGCCAAGGCCTAACACCCCCGTGGGAAAGTAATGCCCTAGCATCATTGGGATAACTTTATCAAAATCATACGAGTTCCCTTTGGTAGGAAGCGTAAATCCGGTGTCGGGGTCAATGATAAGCGACATCGCTATCATTCCTGGAAGAATAACCAGAATGGGCAATAACATCTTGGGAATGGCACCAATGAGCGGGGTTTTCCTCGCCGCGCTCATGCTACCGGCAGCCATGGCCCTTTGGACAACCAGGAAGTTCGTGCACCAATAGCCAAAAGAAAGAACAAATCCCAGTCCCATGGCAATGCCAATCCAACTCGCCCCCATAGGGTTATTCGCGTCGCCAGTGTATTTCCATGAATGGATCATTTTTTCTGACAAATTCGCGGTAAGGCCTTCCCATCCGCCAACATTAATTAACCCGAGGATAACCAAGGGCAAGAAGCCCGCGACGATAAGAAAAAACTGCAACACCTCGTTGTAAATGGCCGAGGTAAGCCCGCCCAGGTATATATACACGAGCACGATAATGGCCGAAATGATTAAGCTCAAGTCAAAATCCCAACCAAGCAAGGTTTCTAGCAATAGGGCAAGCGCGTACATCGAAATGCCAGAAGCGAAAACCGTCATGATGGCGAACGAAAACGCGTTAAAGCCCCGGGTTTTCTCATCAAAACGCAATTTTAAGTACTCTGGCACTGACCGGGCTTTCGAGCCATAATAAAAAGGCATCATGAAAATGGCCAGGAACACCATGGCCGGGATAGCCCCGATCCAATAAAAATGAACGGTCATCATCCCGTATTTCGCACCCGAGGCGGCCATGCCAATTACTTCCAAGGCCCCCAAATTGGCAGAAATAAAAGCTAATCCGGTTATCCAGGCAGGTAGCGAACGGCCCGCTTCCAGGAACGCGGTGGCATCTTTCATGTACCTTTTTAAAGCCCATCCGATACCAAGGACGAACACGAAGTAGATCAGCATCACGCTATAATCTACCCATCCAAGAGAAAAACTCGTTTCCATAGTTTATTAGATATTTTTTGGTTAAAAGTCGGTTTACGAAAAATGTTCATCAAAATTATAAACTAGGCAAAAATATGAATTAATACGAATTTTCCAAGTAAATCAGCAAAAACAGAGTTTAATTATTAATGCCCTTTTTGATACCCTTATCAAATAATAGAAAAAAAGCATAATTCAAGGGTTCATTTTTAGGCTCTCCAAACCTTTTTGCCCAAGATCAATAATCATTACTTATAATGATTCTAAATTAGTATATTTTTTTTCGCGGGCTTTTGAATTCTTATATTAAGTGTTATTTTTACACTTGTTTTTATAAGTGTATAATTTACACTTGTATGATTTACCAAAAAACGAGAATCTATTTATTGTCCTTTTATGATTAGGGATTTATAACCAAAAACTAATAATAAATTACATCATGTTAACATTAGACTGGATTATACTAGGCCTTTTTTTCTTACTTCTCATAGGGGTCGTATGGTGGGTTCTGCGCCAAAAAGAAGAAACCTCGGCCGATTACTTCCTGGCAGGCCGTAATGCCGGATGGGTAGCCATCGGGGCTTCTGTTTTTGCCTCAAATATAGGCTCAGAACACTTGGTAGGGCTGGCAGGGGCCGGGGCCGAGAGCGGTATGGCCATGGCACATTGGGAAATGCACGGCTGGCTTATCCTGATATTAGGATGGGTATTCGTGCCATTTTATTCACGTAGCATGGTTTATACCATGCCCGAGTTCCTTGAAAAAAGGTATAACCCGGCGGCCCGTTCCATCTTGTCATTAATATCGCTGGTAAGCTACGTGCTAACCAAAGTGGCCGTGACAGTATGGGCAGGGGGTACCGTGTTCAAAACTGTTTTCGGCATTGAAAACATCACCATCGGGGCCTTTCAAATGGACTTTTTCTGGGTCGGGGCCATCGGTTTGGTGGTGCTAACCGGCCTTTACACTACTTTCGGGGGAATGCGTTCGGTTTTGTACACTTCCGTGATACAAACCCCGGTATTGGTAATCGGCTCGGTGGTTATCGTGGTTATCGGTTTAATAAAACTTGGCGGCTGGGTAGAACTGGAGCATATCGCCAGGGCGAGCACCACGGGGTTCGGCCAGGACAGTATGATGAACCTGGTCCGCTCATCGGCC
>CAZKIR010000156.1:8418-8675 GCA_964552835.1 uncultured Bacteroidales bacterium | reverse complement strand
ATAGCCTTCCTTGTGGTAGTTGATCACGGCCATGATGCCGATAGGGAACAACAAAACGGCCAGGCTGGTACCTTGCGCCAGGTGTTGCGACATGCCCAGCAAAAAAACCAGCGAGGGGATAATGATAATGGCCCCGCCAACTCCCAACAGGCCTCCCACGACGCCAGCCAACAGCCCGGTAGCCACCAAAATGATGATCTCGTTCCAGCTCATGTTGCCATAAATTTTTGTCAAACCTACATAATTTTTATGAATAT
>CAZKIR010000156.1:0-8408 GCA_964552835.1 uncultured Bacteroidales bacterium | reverse complement strand
GAAATGTGGCTCGGCCCTTTTTCTGAATTGAGAGTAATAAATAGAAAAAGTTTCTAGCTTATCAGTTTCATTAACAATCTTACTTTTTATTCCTTCTTTTCAATTATGGTATTTTAGCTGTTTGTACCATCATTTAACAATAAATATTTTGTTTCCCGGGTTTTCTTTCTTATCAACTAACCTTCTATCCATCTTGCTCCCGTAATATCAAGTGTGAAATATTAGCAAATAGTGTAAAATATATTTGTCATACTGTAAATTATTTTTATCTTTGTGTCGATAATTATATACATAAAGTAAAACAAATAAGACATGAAACAGAAAATGTACCGTAAAGAATACAGGGTTTTGGTTACCTTGTTTACCCTGTTGTTGGTGTCTGGCTTATACGCCTGGCACGTGTATCAAAACCAGGTAGTGGAAAACCCCGGGATAATTGATGATTTTAAGTTCTGGGGAAAAACCTTTGTGATTTTTGCCCCGGTGATGGTGGTGGCCCAAATTGTTGCCCATATTCTTTTTCATATCGTGAACAAGGCGATAACCAACGAGGACATACCCGAGATCACGGATGAAATGGATCGGCTTATCGAGCTAAAATCGATAAGGATTTCTCACTGGACTTATTCCCTGGGCTTTCTCTTGGCCATGGGTGCACTTGCCCTGGGCATGCAGCCCTGGGTCATGTTCATTGTATTGATTTCATCCGGCGTGGCTAGTGGCGTAGCAGAAAGCTTGGCGCAAATTTATTTTTACAGGAAAGGTGTGTAAGATGGGAAAATGCAATGTAAATAATAATATCCGGACGTTCCGTTTTCATCAAGATCAGATGACCCAACAAGATTTGGCCGATAGGGTCGGGGTAACGCGCCAAACCATCGTGGCGATTGAAAACGGGAAATATTCGCCCACCTTGGAACTGGCCTTTCGGATTGCCCGGGTCTTTGGGGCCCCGTTGGAAGAAGTTTTTTCTTTCGGGGAAAAAGAGGAGAAGGGGTAATAATTAAATTTCACCAAAATAGAAATAAAAAATCAAAAAAATGAAAGCTGTTTTATGTAAAAAATACGGGCCACCAGATGTCTTGCAACTCACTGAAGTGGAAAAACCCGTGCCCAAGGTTGGCGAAATCCTGGTAAAAAATCATGCCACTACCGTTTCGGTGGCCGACCGAAGGATCCGGGCCTTTGACGTGCCCGCTTCCTTCTGGCTGCCTGCCCGTTTGGCCTTGGGTCTCCATAGGCCTAGGAACCCCATACTGGGTAGAGAGTTTGCCGGTGAGGTAGAAGACATTGGCCAACAAGTGAAGGGTTTTAAAAAAGGAGATTTGGTTTTCGCATGTAGCGGGAAGTTAGACAGGGGCAGTTATGCCGAGTATACATGTTTGCGACCGGACGAAAAGAAGCTGGCCATTAGCACAATGCCTGGCAATATGAATTATGCCGAAGCAGCGGCGATCCCTTTGGGAGGCCTCACCGCCTTGTATTTTATTCAGGAAGCAAGGTTACAAAAAGGGCATAAAGTATTGATTTACGGGGCTTCGGGTAGTGTTGGGACCTATGCCGTACAACTGGCCAAGTACCACGGGGCAGAAGTAACTGGTGTATGTAGCACTTTAAACTTCGAGATGGTTAAATCACTTGGTGCCGAAAAGGTCATGGATTACACCGCTGAAAATTTTTCGATGGGAAGAGGAGGCTATGATGTGGTATTTGATGCCGTGGGCAAAGCCAAGATAAAAGCTTGTATAAGGGTCTTGAAAAAAGGGGGAGTGTTCCTTCATGCCGTTGCCACCCCTGGTGTATCTTTACGGATGTTGTTTCATGCCAAACCCAGGGGGATTAGGACCGTGGGCGGTGGCCCTAACATTCATGCTGACGATTTGCAGGTCTTGAAAAATCTTGTCGAGGCGGGGCAACTAAAACCGGTTATTGACAGCACATATCCTTTGGATAACATCAAGGAAGCCCATGCTTACGTTGACAAGGGGCACAAGAAAGGGAACGTGGTAATATTGATCTAACTCTTTATACATTGATTTTTCATGGATAGCGTTTTGAAAGCAGGCAATTTTTTAAAATTGGAAAAACGCGACTTTTTTTTGAATTCTTTTCATTAATTTTACTTTTTATTATCAGTGAAGCGATAATTATGATAGGAGAAAAAAATCAACAATTTGCCAGTGATAATTATTCAGGGATGTGCCCCGAGGCCCTGGAATAGTTTCACCGTGCCAATTCCGGGCATGATTATGCCTATGGTGACGACAAGTGGACAAAGCTGGCGGCCGATAAATTTCGTGAGATTTTTGAAGTAGGCTGCGAGGTATTTTTTGTTTTCAACGGGACCGCGGCCAATTCCTTGGCCTTGGCATCCCTTTGTCAATCATACCACAGCGTGATCTCGCATGAAGTAGCCCACGTGGAAACCGACGAGTGCGGGGCACCGGAATTTTTCTCGCATGGCATTAAAATTTTACTTTGTGGTGGCGACAAAGGCAAGCTGGATCCACAAGGCATTGAACGGATCGTGACCCGGCGCACGGATATCCATTATCCTAAACCCCGTGCCGTGAGCCTGACCCAGGCAACAGAGGTGGGTACGGTGTACACGGTTGACGATTTATTGGCCATTACTGACATGGCCAAGCAGTATGAACTCAGGGTACACATGGACGGGGCCCGTTTTGCCAATGCCGTGGCTTCTTCCGGCATGACACCCCGCCAGTTAACTGAAGCATGCGGAATTGACGTGCTTTGCTTCGGTGGTGTAAAAAATGGCCTGGCTGCTGGCGAAGCCATCCTCTTTTTTGACAAAGACCTTGCTTTTGAGTTTGACTACCGGTGCAAGCAAGCCGGGCAACTTTCTTCTAAAATGCGTTTTATTGCCGCTCCATGGCTAGGTATCCTGGAAAATGACGTGTGGCTAAAAAATGCCTTGCACGCTAACAATAGTGCCGCCCTCCTGGAGAAAAGAATTAAACATGTCCCGGGTATCCAGATCATGTTCCCGCGCGAGGCCAATAGCTTGTTCCTATACCTGCCCGGGAAAGCTATGAAAAAACTCGAGGAAAAGGGCTGGCATTTTTATTCATTTATCGGCTTAGGCGGTGCCCGTTTCATGTGTTCCTGGGACACTGAAGAAAAATACATCGATGCCCTCGCCGCCGATATCGAGGAGGTAATGCAGTAGGGGCAACGGAATAGTTTTTTTGCTTGCTAAGCCTGCTTCACTCCCCGGTCTATTTCCGGCACCTCGAATGTCGCCGTGGCAGGTATTTCAAATCTATTGACTTCGTGGTTGCATAAATTTTTCTTCGCGTAAAGCTTTGCAAGAGGGCTTATTCTTCCATGTCTTGCCTGGCAATGGTGTATGTTCGCCATTTTTCGAGCACGGTGCCCATGTCCCCGGGCAGCCTGGAATCAAAAAACATTTCCTTCCCGCTTCCCGGGTGCACGAAGCCAAGGGATTTGGCATGCAGGGCATGCCGGGGCATGATTTCAAAACAATTTTTCACGAATTGCTTGTACTTGGTGAAAGTGGTGCCCCGTAAAATTTTATCGCCCCCGTAAGTCTCGTCATTGAATACCGGGTGCTTGATGTATTGCATGTGTGCCCTTATCTGGTGGGTACGGCCTGTTTCCAAACGGCATTCTATCAAGTTCACGTATCCCAAACGCTCGATTACCTTGTAATGGGTCACGGCGTGTTTCCCGTGTTCGCCTTCCGGGAAAACCGTCATTTTCTTTCGGTCTTTCAGGCTCCGGCCAATATGCCCGGTGATGGTTCCTTCAGCTTCTTTTAGATCGCCCCAGGCCAACGCGTGGTATGTTCGTTTTATGGTACGGTTAAAAAATTGATTGGCCAGGTGGTTCAGGGCTAGTTCGGTTTTGGCCACCACCATGATGCCAGAGGTATTCTTGTCGAGCCGGTGTACTAATCCAGGCCTAACATCCCCGTTTTCGAACGAGGGAAGATCTTTCAAGTGATAAGCAAGGGCATTCACCAAGGTGCCGGTATAATTGCCATAGCCCGGGTGAACTACCATCCCGGCTTGTTTATTGATCACAACAAGGTCATCGTCCTCGTGCAAGATATCCAGCGGGATGTTTTCAGGGATTATTTCTATTACCCGCGGCGGGTAGGCCATCACGATGGATATTTCGTCGCCGGGTTTTACCTTGTAATTGGGTTTCACGCTTTGCCCGTTCACCAGGATGTTCCCTGCCGTGGCAGCGAGTTGTATCTTGTTCCTGGATGCATTCAGCATCCTGTCTGCCAAGAACTTGTCTATTCGCAAGGGGTGTTGCTTTGGATCAACGCTATAGTGATGGTGTTCGTATAATTCTTGTTGGTCGTTCGGGTAATCGGTATAGGTTTCGCTCATGGGAACAATGGGGTTAATCCTTCACGAGAAATTTTCCCGTGCTTTTCCAGTTTTGTCCGGTAACTTGCATGATGTAAATGCCCCCTTGCAGGGAAGACAGGTCGATGACCATGTTTTGTTGCCAGGTTGTCCGGGTAATAAGTGTTTGGCCCGTGATGGAAAAGACTTGTATAGTATATTCACCTGGCATGGCCTCTAGTATGTTTACATGCAACCTGTCGTTGGCCGGGTTCGGGTATAATTGGATTTCTGTACCTGCATGGGGCTTTCGTTCAATGTCCAGCGGTTTATTTTTCTTTTTGCCGAAGAATGGCCTTATCATGGGTGCCCCGATAAAACTCGAGTTCTCCCATTTTCCATAAATATTATAATGCAAGTAAGGGTTTCGGTTAATGGAATCATTATTATCGTAGTATTTTTCTGTCACGCTTTTATCAAAGCCTATATTTAGCATCTTGTTGCGGGTTTGTAACAGCCCCACGTAAAAAGTGTCCGATACTATCATGACCGAATCAAACTCGTAACGGGCAAAACCATTATTGGATTCCGGGTAAGCGGGTTTTTCATAAGTGTTCGCGTACACCAGGGCACCGGGTTTGCCGTTGGCGTTTTCCCACAGGGCGGGTTTAAAATGCACCTGGTTTCCATCTGGTGCCAGGGCATCCTTGTAGGGCTTGTTAAAGTATATGTTTATCCCTCGAATGGTATCGGGCCCGTAGGTCACAAATTGCATGGCGATGCTGGCGTGCTCAGTACCTTGGCCTACCAGGCCATATCCCATCTCGGGCGTGCCATCGTCGTACGCGTAATAATCGTAAAAGCGCTGGTGATAATAAACCGTGTCATTCCACCTCAGGGGTTTTTTAAGCTTATCCGGTACCGGGTTATCAGGGATAAGCCATATTTTTGTCCGAAATATAGCAGAATCCTTGGTTGTCGATTCGAAAGAAAATTTTTTAAAAGGGTATCTCTCTTCTTTATTTTCAAACGCGTATATATTGTTCTTTCCCCCTTCAAACTCGTAAGGTAACCCATTTCCCAAACTATCAATGATTTTTATATACCTTTCAACGCCAATTGTATCAGCGGTGTGATTTTTAAATGTCAACTGAATGGCTTCTTGTATATGTTCGTTCCGTTCCGTCTTTTGAAAATGCTTCCATGGCACCGAGGTGTAAGTTTTTATCAGTGAATGGGCAGCCCGTGTAAATGCCACGTCATTCATTACCGTGTCCTGGTGATTTCGGTTTTTGTTCAGGTACACGTAATCGATATGCCAATGGTCGGCATTGGCCACGAGGCTTAATTCCAAGGCCTTGGATAAGGAGGCGTGGCCGATAAACCGGAACCGGAAACCAGCTTGTAAAAATTTTTCCTGGTTAACTGGTATAATAACAGGCCGGAATGCTTGGTTTGGCCCCCCTTTAATCCTGTGAACGGGATACCAGGTGGTATCAATGGGCGACCAAAATTGTACCACGAGGCTGTCATTTGGTTCAGGGGCGTCCCCCAACCCGCCAGGTTGATAAAAAAAGCTAAAATAAATGCTGTCGGAAACCGGGTGGTCAAGGTCTATATATTTCGAGGTAAGCGTATCAGCCCCGAAAGTGCCGGTGGACGCGTTTTGGTAAAAAGAACCATCATAATCATAGGTGTCAAAGGTCGCCACTCCTATCGACAATGGTTCCCAAGCATATCCATTGTTCACGTTTACTTGCCGGTCTACCCAGTAATGGTAATCAGGTTCACCGTCCCACCAATTATAACCGGGCCAGCCTGTAATACTGGAAAAATCATCGAAAAAAGGCAATGACAGGGTATCTTGTAGGTCTATCCTGCCTTTTTTTAGTTGTTTTTCTTGATTTTGCAAGCGGCTTCCAGGCCGCTGGCCTGGGCTTACCAAGGCTTCCTGGGCTTTCTGGCCGTGGGCAAAGAGGGCTTGCCAGGCGAAAAAGAGAATAAAAAGGCTTTTAATCAATAATTTCATATTGTTGTTGTAAAGACGGGTCTATTTCAGGAATTTTTTCTTGTTCCAGGGTCAACCATAGGTCAATCGGGGTACCCATTTTTTTAACTTGCTTTTCCATGGGGCTGGGAAATTGTTTCCACACCATGGCGTTTAATGAATCAGAATAGTTATTTACACTTTGGTCAAATTTAACAGTCCCCACGTTGCAGTAGGAATCCAATATTTTTTCTTTTGCCAGGTTAAACCGGTTTCCGATCAGGCTTGGGATAAAGGTGCGGGGAGTGGAATAGCCATTGCCCAGCACCAGGTCTATTTTCGAGTACTTGAGGATTTTTGTACCGGGATTTATTGTTTTATTTTCATGATTTTGTTCCAACACGTTGTTCAATGCTATGTCGCTTTCATAACGAATTTTGCCCACTCGCAGCCCGCTAGCTTCCAAAATGGCCTTGGCTTGCCTGAAGGAGACCCCCATCACGTTGGGCATGTTCACCTTCTTGGGGTTCACGGCGTTCAAGGTTATGAATATCGTGCGGTTTTCTTTCACCCTGAAACCTGGGGCAGGATTTTGATCTACCACGGTGCCCCTTCCCTTGTTCATTAAAAACACGGAATCGACTACTTCGTAACGTAGGTCTTCCTGGCGCGTGGTTTTTTTTACCTCTTCAATGGTTTTGCCCCTTAAATCGGGTACTGGCAAGGCTTGCCCGTGGCGGGTATACATGTTAAGGCCAAGAAGCGTGAGCACCACTACCAAAACGGCAGTGCCCAAGGCCAGTAAAATGTGCTTGAAAAACACCCTGCTAATTAAAAAGCGTAAAAACTTCATGTTTATATGATATTATTCAATCAACGTTCAAGCAAAGATAAAATTATGTTGGCAATATAAAAACTACTTTTTATACTTGCCGCGTTTCTTCGGTTTATACAGGCATTAACTGTTCAATATGTTATCAATTATTTTGGGCCACCCATTGAATTTAATAGAAAAATAATACAAGAAGACAGGATACAGAAGATTGAATACTTAATAAGGATACAAGGCCTTGTAAAAAGAGTCCCTTTCAACGGGCTGGTAGCCGGCTTTTTTAATCATCTTTACCAGTTCTGTATCGGTGAGGGAGGGGTTGGTTTCTTCCGCGCCGGCCATGGAGTAAATTTTAGTTGAATCTTCAATCGTGCCATCAATGTCGTTTACGCCGAAGGACAGGGATATCATGGCAGCGTCTTTGCCAATCATGGGCCAGTAGGCTTTCACATGGGGAAAATTATCGAGGAACAAGCGGCTGATGGCAAAATTTTTCATGTCTTCCACTATTGATACTTCGCCCAAGTGGGCCATGGGGTTGTTGGCTTTCCGGAATTTCAACGGGATAAAGGCGTTAAAGCCATTGGTACGGTCTTGTAATTCGCGCAAGGCCAACATATGGCTTAGCCTGTGTGAATAATTTTCAATGTGCCCGTAAAGCATGGTCGCGTTGGTAGGGATAGACAGTCCATGAGCGGTTTCATGCAATTCAAGCCATTCTTTGCCCGTGATTTTATCCTTGCATATTTGCTCGCGTATAAACGGGTCAAAGATTTCTGCACCACCGCCAGGAATGGTTTGTAAACCTTTATTTTTTAAAAACAATAGCCCTTCCTCGAAGCTAAGGCCTGCTTTTTGTATAACGTGGGCCAGTTCCACTGCCGAAAAGGCTTTTATTTGCAGTTTGGGATATTTTTCATGGATTTTCTGGATCATTTCGCCATAATAGTATAGGTCATGGTCCGGGTGGACACCGCCCACGATATGCACCTCGGTAGGGTTGGAGGCAATGATCTTCCGATCGATTTGATCCAGGATGTCTTCTAACTTGTATTCCCAGCTTCCGGCTTGTCGGGGCGATCGGCTATAAGAACAAAAATTGCACTTGAAAATGCAAATATTGGTAGGCTCCACGTGAAAATTCCGGTTGAAAAAAACCTTGTTGCCCGACCATTTTTGACGGCTTAAGGTAGCCAGGAGGCCCAAGAGGCTTAGCTCGGCGTGCTCGTACAAGTACAAGGCTTCT
>CAZKIR010000155.1:0-8689 GCA_964552835.1 uncultured Bacteroidales bacterium | reverse complement strand
TGCCTTTTTCAACATACACGTGCTTTCCGGCTTTTGCTGCTTCCACTACCATGCGCGCGTGCCAATGGTCGGGCGTGGCAATGATTACCGCGTCTATATCTTTGGCGGCCAATAATTCTTTGTATGTATGGTAACGTTTTGCCGGGGCGCCAAAATCAGCGCTACTGCCTTCCCGGCCTAGATTGGCCGAGGCAGCGACAGCCCTTTGGGCACGTACGTCAAACACGTCGCAAATCCCGTTTACCACCACGTTCAAATCTTCCTGGGCCAGGTAATCCTGGTAGCGCTTGTCATGGCTATTTTCCCTGTTGCCTTCTTTCCAGGCGTCAATAACATCCGGGTGCGCGAACCCGGCAGCCCGCAATAAATGCTCGCCCCTTCCCCCGTAACCAATAATGCCCAATCGGATTTGATCTGTTTTGCCCCTTGCATCAATCCGCACCGGTTCGGGCGTGGTAGCGCTCAAGTTGGTTTCTTCGATAATATTTTCCCGTAAGAACTTATCGTATTGCCTTTTCTTGTATATCCCATAAGCCAAACCGCCCAGGACAGGCACCGTGGCCAAACTTTTTAAAACATCCCGCCGGGTGAGCTTCTTCTTTCCTTCCCCGGGATTTTGTTGATCTTTTTTATCTTGTCCTTTATCCATCTTGTATTTATTTTTCTTTTCTTACTTTAAAAATAAGGCGATCCAGGCCAATAATCTTACTCGTGGGAAAAACGAGAAAGATAACAAACACGAAAATTTCTATCAAAGTCTTATTCACCACCAGGTAATTTCCCTCAGTAGGCATGGCATACTTTAAGCCCACGAAAGGCGGGTGGCTAAGATAATACAATGAAAGCAAAACGATTCCCGCTATGCTCGCGATCTTTGTATACAACCCCAAGATTAACCCTAAACCAATGGCCATAAGCCCATAAATATTCATAAAATCCACCAGTGCCAGAATATCCGGGTTACCAGCCAATGAATGAAAAAAACCAGCGAAAACACCCTGTGAATCCAACAAGTAACCAACTGATGACCAATTCGGGTTTAGCAACTTGGCTATTCCCTCGTACATGCAATACCACCCCATCAAAACCCTCAATATTACCAAAATGGACAATTGAGGGCCGGTGTAGCTATAATCTGAATATTTCATACTATTAATTATATATTTGAGATGTTAACATTTTATCCTAACATATTAATGGGCCTGGCCTAAAAAGCATCTTTATAATTTTCAAAACCCCGGTAAAAAAATTCATACCACATAAAAATTTTCATGCAATTTAGCCCATGGCATAGGAAAAAGAACAAGTAGCGGGATGCCTGAACGATCCCTTAAAATGACCCCAATATTAAAAAAAAAATATGAAAAATCTATCCCTTGCTATACCATCCCGGGTTAAAAAGGAAGAATTTCACACTAAAAAAGGACATTTGTACAACGATAAGAACAATTTATAATACAGAAGAAACAAAAAAACTGCGCGAAAAAGCTGTTAAAAATAAAAAATCGGTGCAATTTAACAATAAAAGAAAAATAAATCCATATTTTTATGCTTTTAACATGGGCACTGAATGTATTGTATTATTGATATTGAAACGACCGGGGGCAGCCCGGGAAAAGAAAAAATTACCGAGATAGCCATATACCAGTATAATGGCCAAGAAATAACCGGGGAATTTTCTACCTTGATAAACCCCGAGAAAAATATCCCGTATTTTATTACCCAACTCACGGGCATTAGCAACAAGATGGTAGCCAGCGCACCAAAATTTTACGAGGTAGCGAAAAAAATTGTTGAGCTAACCGAGGGCAAAATATTCGTGGCACATAACGTGAATTTTGATTTTAATTTCGTGAAGTCTGAATTCGACCAACTGGGTTACCAATTCACGAGAGACAAACTATGTACCGTGCAGCTAAGCCGGAAAATCATCCCGGGAAGGAAATCGTACAGCCTGGGGAACCTTTGCAAAGACCTTGACATACGGATAAACGGCAGGCACCGGGCCGCTGGTGATGCCCTGGCCACACTAAAATTGTTTCAATTATTACAAGAAAAATGCCTGGGGATAGAACAAGGGATCGAACTGCTCCATCCTTACCCGCTTTCGAACACGCACCCTGCACTTGACAAGGAAAAGGTAAGAAGCCTGCCAGAGTTGCCCGGGATATATTACCTGCTCAACGAGGAATCAGAAATTGTTTACATCGGGAAAAGCGTGAACTTACGCCAACGGGTTTTGTCGCACTTTTATAATAACAAGAGCAAACGGGCCATTGAAATGAAATCATTAGTATGCGAGGTGGATCATGAGCTAACGGGCAATGAACTCGTGGCCAGCCTGCTCGAATCAGCCGAGATAAAAAAACACAAGCCCTTGTATAACCGTCGGCAACGGCGAACGAAACAACACTGGGGCATGTTTTCTTGTTACGAGGAGGGGTACCTGTGCTTTCGAATTGAAAAAACATCCCAAGTGGATTTAGCGCCCATCAAATGTTTTGATAGCAAAAAAGAAGGTATTAATTTCCTGTACAAGTTAATAGAGAAACACGAGCTATGTCAAAAATTATGTGGCCTCTACCCTAGCGGCCATGCCAGCTTTCACTACCAGGTGGGGACATGCCACGGGGCTTGCGTGCATGAGGAAGCCCCCGGAATTTATAACGCCCGTGCCCGGGAAGCGATTGGTTCAATAGAGTTAAGCCAAAAAAATATTTTTATTATCGACAAGGGCCGGCATCCCGATGAAAAAGCCGTGATACACGTGCAAAATGGAAAATATAGCGGCTTCGGTTATTGCACGGACAAAACAAACAACATAGAAATTTTAAAAGATTGTATTTCACGAAAAGAAGACAACCACGAAGTTAAAATGATCATTAAGCAATACCTTGAAAAGCAAAAAGCAGAACAAGTGATTATCCCAGAAGAAAATAATGATTGCCAATAAAAAATGAACGGCTATTGTCCAAGAGCCGAAAAAAATTTACGGTAAAAAGGCAATAAAGCCGTTCGTGAAAACGAATGATAAACCCCTGGGGATATCAAGACCTTGGCCCAGGCACCACTTGATGACGTGATGAAAGCATGGCAAGGGCTCGGTTATTATTCCAGGGCACGCAACATGCACCAGGCAGCCCAGGCCCTTCTTGAGAAGATGAATGGAAAATTCCCGGAAAGGCCAGAAGAAATCAAGCAATTAAAAGGCATCGGGGATTACACGGCCGCTGCCATTGCCTCTATTGCCTTTCATTACCCGGTAGCCGTGCTTGACGGGAACGTTCTCAGGGTCTTGGCCCGGTATTATGGCATCCAAAAAGCGCCAGCTTCAGCTTCGAACAAGAGATTTTTCATGAAATTGGCCGAAAAATACCTTGAAAACATCTAAAATATACAAACATACCTTAAGCCATCAAACCATCCACGCCAGGTTTTTCATTATCCGGTTAAACAACACGGGCTTTGCAAAAAACGGTTACCTGCCTTGACATCTAAAAATCAAAGTATTATAAGATATTGATAAAATTTAGCACGAGAATTTTAGAAATAAAAAAATAAATATTTCATTTGTGTCTTGCATTTTGATTAAATTTTTGTACTTTTACTTTATACAACATCAAATAATAATTATACCATGATTAACAAAGCTATTTTAATCGGAAATGTTGGTAAAGACCCCGAGGTAAGGCGCTTGGACAGCGGCACCACGGTAGCCAAATTTCCCCTTGCCACGAACGAAGTATACAAGAACCGTGACGGTGAAAACGTGAAAAATACCGAATGGCACAACATCGTTCTTTGGCGAAAGTTGGCCGAATTTGCCGAGAGTTATATTAAAAAAGGCAAATTATTGTATGTAGAAGGAAAAATAAGGACCCGTTCTTACGACGACAAAGACGGAAATAAAAAATATTTCACTGAAATTGTTGGCGACGTGGTTCAGTTTTTAAGCAAGAAATCAGATGACCAGGGCGACAATTCGTCTACTTCTGCCCCGCCAGATGATGATTTTTCAAAGGGGTTGGAAGAAGAAGCGGATGATTTGCCATTCTAGCGAACATCAAATTATTCTTTTAAAAAATTGGAAGCAGACCCGTATCACTTATGCATACTTGGTAACTTTTCTGGTGTTTTGCCACCTTTACACTGGCAATTAATCACCGGGCTTGCCCTTTTGTTCCTGTTTACATTTTTTTCTGCCCTGTTGTCCGGGGCAGAAGTATCTTTTTTTTCCCTGGGCCGCAACAGGGTAGAAGATTTATCAAAATCGGGCAGTAAAAGGGACTTGCTTATCGTACGCTTGCTTAACAAGCCCGGGCAATTGTTAGCTTCAATCCTGATCGCGAAGAATTTTTTCAACGTGGGCCTTATTATTTCCGGGATATGGCTTGTACACCCGGTGTTTCAAGCCTCTTGGGGTCCGGTACTTGTTTACCTGGTCGAAATTCTCGGTTTTACCCTTTTCATCTTGTTATTTGCCGAGGTACTTCCCAAGATATATGCCGGACAACACGCCGGATCATTTACACGTTTCATGGCTATGCCAATCCTCTTGATCGATAGGGTTTGCCAACCCTTTAGCCGTGTACTTATAGGTTCTGCATCGATTGTAAACCGGGTGATACAAAAAAAACAAAAATTATCGATCGAGGATTTGAGCGATGCCTTTGACATGGAAGACGAAGACATCTCGGAAGAGAACAAAATCCTTAAAGGCATTATTAAATTTGGCAACATTGATGTAAAAGAAATTATTAAATCCAGAGTGGACGTAACAGCCGTGGAAATTGAAACCCCCCTGGAAGATCTATTGTCACGGATTATCTCGAGCGGGTACTCGAGAATACCTGTTTACGAGGACGACTTTGACCACGTGAGGGGCATTTTATACGCGAAAGACCTGTTACCGTACTTCAAGAAAGAAGAACCTTTCCGGTGGCAATCCTTGATACGTCCGCCGCATTTTGTTAGCGAGACAAAAAAGATAGACGAACTATTAAAAGAGTTCCAAAGCAAGAAAATACACATGGCCGTGGTAATGAACGAGTATGGTGGCACGAGCGGCATCGTGACCCTCGAAGACATTATCGAGGAAATCGTTGGCGAAATCAAAGACGAAACAGATATCGAAGAGTTTCTATATTACAGGATAAACGAACACAACTACATTTTTGAAGGCAAAACTTCGATAAACGATTTTTGTAAAATTATAGGGGTAGATGACAGCGAGTTTGATAAAATCAAGGGGGATTCAGAATCCCTGGCCGGGCTTATCTTGCAATTGCATGGCGAGATACCAGAAAAAAACCGTACTATATCCTACAAACGGTACGATTTTACTATAAAATCGGCCGATGAAAGAAGGATAAAAAGGGTAAAAGTGACCATCCATGATAAATAATTATTTTTTGAAAATAACTATCAGCGCCTGCACCGCGATATCCCTGTTGATGGCGTTTGCTTGTAAGCCGGATTATAGCCCCAAGCCCAGGGGGTACTTCAGGATTGATTTTCCCGGGAAGGAATACCAGGAATTTGACAGTACCGGTTTTCCCTACGAATTTGAATATCCCGTGTACGGTAAAATTGTACCTGACGAATCAAAAAAAGCTGCCCCATATTGGATCAACATTGAATTTCCCAGGTATAACGGTAAAATCCATATCACTTACAAGACCGTGGAAAACAACTTGAAAACAATGATAGAAGATAGTCGTACCCTGGCTTACAAGCATACCGTTAAAGCCGACGCGATAAATGAAAAACTATACGTGGACAAATCAAATAAGGTATATGGCGTGGTATATAACATCAAGGGCAACACGGCCTCTTCGGTCCAGTTTTTCTTAACCGACAGCACACGGCATTTTTTACGGGGGTCATTGTATTTCTGGACAGAACCCGATAAAGATTCACTCGCCCCGGTAATCCGGTTCTTTAAAAAAGACATCACCCAATTGATAGAAACATTGGAATGGAAACCATGATATTTGCCTGGCAGCCCCTTAACACGAAAAGTACCAGACAGGACAAGGATAAATGACAGCCATGTTCAGGCAGGGTTTTACAGGCTAGGGGTGTAAATCCTCGATAAATATTCGTAAATTGCATGGCCAATTCTAAAACTACAAATTTAACCTTATCGTGGGACTACTTGTGAACAAATGCCTAAAACCTGATCTTTTGCTTGGCATGTGGGAGATAAAAGAAGACTACGACACCTTGGTCAACCTTTACGGGCCAGACGAAGATGATATTGCTAAGATGGATAGCTTTAATAACCCTCACCGGAAACTGGAATGGTTAAGCGTGCGCATATTGTTAAAAACACTGTTGGGCCAACAGATAAAAATCGTGTATAACGACATGCGAAAGCCTTTTTTAAAAGACCAACCCTATAACATCAGCATTAGCCATTCAAAAAACCTTACTTCTGTATTGCTTAGCAAAACCCGCAAAGTAGGTATTGACCTGGAACACATGTCGCACCGGATAAGTGCGATTGCCCACAAGTTCATGAATAACAAAGAAAAAATCACCACTGACGAGAACCTGGAAAAATACCACTTGTATATTCACTGGTGCGCGAAGGAGGCATTATACAAAATATGCGATAAGCAAAATATTAATTTTAAAGAAAACCTGACCATCACACCTTTCATCCCCCGAAAAGAGGGAGAAATCAGGGGCAGGGTTAAAAACGAGCTGATTGATGATGATTTCACGATCCATTTTTTCCGGTTAAACAACTATATTATTGCCTGGTGTAGTAAATAAAAGATATGATATACAATCAGATAACAAAAAACCTTAACAAGAAAAAGCTTTTTGGGCTATTAATAGACCCTGAAAATTATTCCAGCAAGGCCCTGGAAGGAATATGCCAACAGGCTGACAAGTTCGGTGTTGATTTTATCCTGGTAGGAGGCAGTTTGGTTTCAACCCCCATGGACCAGGTAGTCCTGGGCGTTAAAAAAAACTGTGCCGTGCCCGTGATCTTGTTCCCAGGCAGTTATTTACAAATTAGCAGCCATGCCGATGCCATCCTCTTATTGTCTTTAATTTCAGGAAGAAACCCCGAGTATTTGATCGGGCAGCACGTGATGGCAGTCCCCTTGCTAAAAAAATCTTCTCTCGAGATCATTCCCACGGGCTACATTTTGATTGGCCACCAGGAAAGCTCGGTTGCCTATTTAAGCAACACCATGCCTATCCCGCCCGGGAAACATGATATCGCCCTGGCCACTGCCCAAGCCGGGGAAATGCTTGGCCACAAACTCCTTTACCTTGAAGCCGGGAGTGGGGTTAATCAACCCGTCCCGGAAGAAATTATAAAAAAAACAAAAGAACACGTGAAACTTCCGTTAATTGTTGGCGGGGGTATAAACTGCCCGCGAGACGTGGCACGGCTATATAACGCCGGGGCCGACATGCTTGTGATTGGCAACGCCGCGGAAAACAACCCCGGCATACTCGGCAAGTTAATTGAAGAAAGGGATAAGCTAAACCAGTAAAAAAAATAATACACCTTTTAAAAAGGAAAAATTAAAGGCGTGTTCATGAAAAACAAATCAAGGAAGCTTAAAACAACCCCAGCTCCAATCCCAACGATACAGGGGGCAATGATTTATAGGAGTAACTTTTTTTCAAGATGCCTGAAAAACGGTACCCGGCCCAGAATGCAATCCTTGAATAACCAAGCCTAAGCATCAAGCCGTAATGAATTGGTTTACTATAGTCAAGTTTGGTATATACTGATTTTACTTTAGAGGCATGATACTGGCCTGCTATCGGGTTTTCCCCTTCTATTCCATCAAGGGTAACATGCCTTTGCCCAAAACGGTAGCAAGTAAATGCCCCGATATCAATAAAATACTTGATATGGTTGCCCCGCTTGCCCATGTTAAACCTGTTAAAAAAACCAAAGCCCGCGTTAAACAAGCTAAATTTCTCTTTTTCATGTATCATGGAATTAGGGAACTCCTTATCATCAACTTGTTTCAGGTTATGCTCAAAACTTTTAAGAAACATGCTGCCCCCCATGTCATAAAAAGAATTCAGTTTCCACTTGTACCGGTATCCGACGGTAAAAGTGGAGGATCTTAACGGGTTTACCTGGATGGATTCTTCAAAGGGGGTATTAAGCAAGCACCCGTAATCAATAAATAAATGCCCAAAACGTTTTTTGTTTGGCCCGGTGTCCTTGTCAAAATTACTTTTCGCGGGCTCCCTTTCAAGAATTGCCTCTTGAGGGTACAAATAAGCTTTGGCCGACAACAAAAACACGGCAAGCCCAAAAATTTTTATATATTTCTTCATTATCACCTGATCCGTTCTTGTTCCCCTGTATACCCTTTAAAGTGTACGCGCAGGGTTTTTCCTTCCATGCTTGAAACGGGAATTTCCAGTACTTTATTTTGTTCTACACCTACCAAGGCATATTTTGTTAAAATACCATTTGAATTTGCCAGGTGATAGAACATAGGGTTTTCACGGCCATTCGTATTACCGGGCAAGTAATCGTCGAACACCCATACTTGCAAGCTGTCTTTGTCTGCACTATACCTGAACTCGAAAGTTGGTTTAATGCTATGCCGGCAGGGGCCATAAAATGCCTTTGCACTGGGCACGCCATATCCATGGGCATAATCATAAGGGAGAGTCTGACTGTCCATGTACCAATCAT
>CAZKIR010000154.1:3745-8690 GCA_964552835.1 uncultured Bacteroidales bacterium | reverse complement strand
TAATCCACAATTTGTTGCATGGCTTTGCGTGGCGAAATATCCAATTTCTTTAGTTCAATCTGAACCACTGGCAAACCATTAATCAGTAGAATAATGTCATATCGTTGAAGGCTGTTTTCTGTATTGATTCGCAGTTGGCTTACGACTTCATATTCATTTTTACACCAGTCTTTAATGTTTACCAGCGTATAATGCAATGGAGTTCCGTCTTCTCGTTGAAAATATTGTCTTTCGCGCAAAAAATTTGAAGCAAGGAAAACATCAGGATTAATGATTTCCTCTTTTAAACGTAGAAATTCACTATCTGTGAGCCGGACACGGTTTAACGCTTCAAATTTGGCTTTGAAGTTCTGTTCAAGTGTTTTCCTATCAACAATATCAGGTCGATGGATGTATTTCAGATCTTCCAGTTGTTTGATAAGATTTTCTTCTATTTGATTTTCTTTAGTCATTTAATTCTTCTTTCAATAAATCTTTTGGATTGACATTCAATATTTTTGCTATCTCATAAAGCACCTCAAGTCTGGGTTGCTGTCTGTTTTGTACATAGGAGTTAACCATATTGTAACTCTTCCCCAACTTCTCAGCCAACCAGGTCTGTTTGATGCCTTTTTCATCAAGCACTTCTTTGATTCGATTCATTTCTGTCAAATTATTTTCGCTAAAATACAAATTTATCTCAAAAAATAAGATATAATTATCAAGCAGTTCTGTGTGCGCTGGCAAAATTACTCACAAGCTTTTTTTTATTTCAAAGGTGTTCCCTGCTTTAATGCGGGGCAGGGTGTGAGCTCCCTTTGGTCGGTTGCACTCTTTGGCAAAGCTTTGGTTTCGGCGAAGGCTTGTGCGGCTTTGGCAATCCCGATAAACCGGGACAAGTTGTGTGCAATGTGGGTGTTTTTTTTTGCGTGGGGAAGAAAAAAACAAAATAAATTTGCACTGTCCTTTCAAAAAGCTAAATCCTTTCTTATCTTAATTTTGTCAATATCGTATCTGTCTGTCTTTTTCTACACTTGTTGCCAAACGTAAAAGTATATGCAAATATAGGCGATTGCGGGCTTCAAACTTATCAAACCGAGACAATTTTGAAACGGGCGAAAACCGTTGAATTTACTGCTATCTCGGCTATTATTTTTATACATTGTTATGGGCTGGCAATTTTTCACCTTCTTCAATTCGTTTTAAATGACAAAATAAAAGTTCTCCAGTTTTTTCATCTCTCAAGTGCATTCCATTCCCTTCACAGTAATTAAAAAATTCGCAATCGCTACAGATTCCTTTTTTTGTCCAACTTCTATCACGATACATTGAGTATTTATTTTGCCAGACATCTTTAAAATTATCTTTGTATATGTTTCCTTGTATAAAATTGTCCCGTAAATTTGGACATGCAGAAATTGAACCATCTACAAGTATAGAAGCAACATTAATACCTGCTCGGCAGAAGAAGAAGTTGTCTCGAACTCGACCTTCGTAATCCCCTAAAAATCCTTCACAGCCGTAGTTTAATTTTATTTTTCTTTCTTTACGGACTTTTTCAATGAAATCAAATAACCCTTTAAACTCATTTGGTTCTAATTGAAGTAATTCATTCTCTTTTGCTCTACCAATTGGGAATATTGTAAAGATTCTCCATTCCTTTAACCCTAACTTTAATAAAAAATCGTAAAGTTCAGGAAGTTCATTTATATTCTTTTGATTTGCACATGTTACGACATCGTATCGTAATCCTTCTGTTTTACTTAAAATGGCTATTGCATTTGCTGCATTTTTGAAACTGTTTTTATTTCCACGAAGCCAGTTATGAGAACCCTCTAAACCGTCAAGACTTATTGTTATTGCTCTAATTCCAGAATCAAGAAGACTCTTTATCATTGGTGCTTGCATCCCCATTCCATTGGATACGACTCCCCAAGGAAATCCTCTTTTATAAAGTTCTTTCCCAATTTCAGAAATATCCTTGCGCAAAATAGGCTCTCCACCAGTTAAAACAATCATTGTTTTATTTGGTATAATGTCAGGTGTTATTTCATCTAAAGCTTTAAAAAATTCCTCTTTTGGCATATCATTGATTGACGAATCTTTCATACAGTCGCTACCGCAATGAATGCAATTTAAATTGCACCTTAATGTACACTCCCAAAAAATATAATTTAGTTGATGAATCTTTTTTTCATTCACACGATACTTATTATACAGCTTAAGTGCAAGTTTCTTTTTAAGGGATATTTTTTTAACGGTCATTCTTTGTCTTTAAGTTTTACGTTTACTTCTTTTTCTGTTTCTCCACTATCCCAACCGCCAGTTCCTTCCGAAAATTCAGGGTCTATAAATTCAACAATTGTGTCAAGCGGTTGATACTCTCCATTTGCTTCACTGTCTATGTCTTTAAATTCAATCAAAAAAGTCTGGTCGTCGGGGAAATCTGTGTTTAAAATTTGATAGTTGCCTGACTCATCAGTGAATGTTGTATCATATCCCATTACAACTCTAATGTTTGGAATATTAATAGAAGTTACCTCAGACTTAACATTTCCATTTACTTTAAATGTAGCATATGGTGTTCCATATTCTGCGGCAGGAGTACCATACTCACAACTACTCAAACTACATGCTGCTCCAAATCCTAAGATGGATATGAGAAAACTTATCAAGCCGCTAAATCTTTTAAATATTGACGTTTTCATGTTTTTTATTTTTATAATATTGACTATAGATGTTTATCATGTTACGATGGTTGCTTTTTGCTTGCCCATAAACGGTTAGTATATGAAAAGTAAGCGATTACGAAGCACGAAACTTTCAGTTACGCACAAAGTTTGGTACGAGCCCAAAGCCTTGAATTTACTACTGTTTCGCCTATTTTTATATACTTTGTTATATTTAGTGCTTATTTACTGCTTTTTTTAATATCTTTTTTTTCTTTATCGATATTTGCAGCAAAATTCATTGGTGGTATTGTAATAGGTTGCATTCCCGATTGTAATGTAATATTAGATATATAAGCTCTTACATAAGGATAAATAATTGATGGTGAGCTAATATTTAGATAATTATCTTTTACATTTTTTGGTATTTTTCCTAAAATCTCGAAATTACCCATCGCTTGAACTTGGAGACTAAAAGAATTATCTTTTCCTGTAATATTTATAATAAAAACAGTTCTAAACAAATTTTCATTATCATCATTAATTTGAGATATATGCTGAATATTTACTTCAAACTCTCCATCTGTAATAATATTATCACCTCTGTCAAATATAACTTTGGTGATTTCAAAATTGATAAAGTTTAATCCAGCTATTTCCGCCATAACTTATGCTGCTAATGGATAATTAGTTTTATTTTTTGATTTAGTACTTTTATTCTCTGAGAAATTTTGAGTAATAGTAATGTTAGACGAATTAACAATTGTATCACTTTTTAGTGTTTCATCAATGATTAATTCTCCCAAGAGCTTATTAAAAGTAATCTTTTCAGACTGCAATTTTGCCTCTAACATCATTTGCATTTGACACATTTCTTTTTGTGCATCAATGTTACCATACCAATCATTCCACTCCTCATCTGAAATGTTATTTAAAATAGTATCAAATTCTTTATTTAATTCGTCCCAGTTTGCCATCATAATTCTATTTTATACATTCTTTTGTTTTAAGGTGGACAAAATTAGAAATAATAGTTGGTTTATTAACTCTAATTTGAATCCTTTTTTTATAGTAAAATCCATTTACCTCCACAAGATAATCATTTTCTGGCACATCTTGAAATCGGATAATCTTAATATTGTCCCAAATTTTGAATTTCTTGATAAACAAATTAAACTCTTCCAAAGTTGGCTTTTTTTTGATTTTCTTTTGAAATAATTTTGCAAACTTCTCAATGTTCTTTACAAAATTATAATAATCAATTTCATTAAAAACAGTATCTATAAAATCATCGCTATCAAAATGTAGTTCTACTTTATATATGTCATATTTCTTAGATTTATTCCAATATTTACATTTTTTATAATCACCCCACCATTCAGTAAATTGATAATCCTGCCAAAAATAAAATCCATCACCTAACCACTGCTCTTTCCCTTCTGCTAATTCAGGGAAATCTATTATCCCTTTATTATGGGCTTGTGTATGATATACTTCCATTTTCATTGAAAACAAAGATAATTATTTTTAATAAGTTGCTCGTTTTTTCGCATTAAATATAAACATCCCAATAACCCCAATGCCATTTTGCCCCTTGTAAACGGATATAACGACAATTGTAGTTATACCTCTATATAAAAGGACAGGGGGCGGTAAAACCACGGCCCGATAAATTTTTTTTATGGTAAGTAAAACCTAGTGGTTTTAATATGCCTGTAGAGTAGGGTACAAAGATAGAAACACCTCCCCCCATAAAAAAACCATTGGGCCAGACTTTACGGTTCGTACTTGTAACCCACCCCCTTGATCGTTTTAATGCATTCCTGCCCAATTTTTTCGCGGAGTTTCCGGATGTAAACATCGATGGTACGGTCCCCAACGAATATTTCAGTGCCCCATATCCGATCGAATATTTCTTCGCGGGTAAATACTTTGGATGGCTTGGAAGTAAGTAAAACCAGAAGGTTAAATTCTTTTTTCGGAAGATTGATTTCCTTGCCGTCTTTCATGATAGAGTAGCGCTCGGTATCAATTACCAGATCGCCCACGCGGGTGATGTTGCGTTCCGGGTCTTCATCGCTCATGGTGTAACTCCCGTACCTTTTTAACATGGCTTTTATGCGGCTTATCAAGACTCTTGGTTTAATGGGTTTAGTGATGTAATCATCGCCCCCGGCGTTAAAACCGGCAATTTGGGAATAATCCTCGGATCTCGCTGTTAAAAAAGAGATAATGGTATTTTGCAGGGAAGGGATTTCCCGTAATTTCTCGCATGTTTCTACGCCGTCCATCTCGGG
>CAZKIR010000154.1:0-3735 GCA_964552835.1 uncultured Bacteroidales bacterium | reverse complement strand
TCACGTCAAGCAAAATAAGATGGGGGATTATGTCACGGGCTATGCCAAGGGTATCCCTCCCGTTTGTTGCCGTGTATACCTGGAAACCTTCTTTCTTCAAATTATAGCTTACAAATTCCAGGATATCTTTCTCGTCATCTACTACCAGGATTTTAAAATCATTGTTGTCCATTTATGCTAGGCTTTATGTATATAAATATGATGAAGTAAAAATACATGAAAATATTTTTCAAGCTGTTAAATGAAATTTATATCTTTAACCACTAGCTTTAATGGTAATTTTACAATATGTTAATTTTAAATTAACACGTGAAAATTTACAATTCCGATTTAGCAGCTATATTTGCAGCTTTGAATTAATAGAGATCATGGAAAGCGTATACATTATTATTGTTGGGATACTATTTGCCCTTGCGATATCTGATTTAATAATAGGTGTAAGTAATGATGCCGTAAATTTTCTCAATTCAGCCATTGGTTCAAAGGTTGCCCCGCGGTATATTATAATGATAATAGCCAGCCTTGGGATTTTAGTTGGCACTACCTTTTCAAGCGGGATGATGGAGGTGGCCCGAAAAGGCATATTCCACCCGGATCAATTCTTTTTTACCGAGATCATGGTCATCTTCCTGGCGGTCATGCTAACGGACATAATCCTCCTGGATTTGTTCAATACTTTCGCGCTGCCCACGTCTACCACGGTTTCTATCGTGTTTGAATTACTGGGTGCGGCCGTGGCGGTGTCATTAATAAAAATACGGGACGCGGGCGAAGGCGTGTTAAGCCAGTATATAAATTCTGATAAAGCCTTGGCCATCATCAGTGGCATCCTTCTATCAGTAGTAATTGCTTTCGTGCTGGGTGCCCTCGCCCAGTTTGTCACGCGGCTTATATTTTCTTTTAATTACAAGAAAACCGAGAGGTATTTTGGCTCTATCTGGGGCGGGATCGCTATCGCTTCCATTACCTATTTTATTTTAATCAAAGGGGCAAAAGGATCATCGCTTATTTCTGATGATATGGTAACCTGGATAATGCACAATACCTTTCAAATCATATTTTATAGCTTTATAGCATGGGCATTGATCCTTCAAGTATTATACGAGTTTTTTAAAGTCAATATTTTCAAGATTATTATCCTTTTCGGGACATTTGCCCTGGCCTTGGCTTTCGCGAGCAACGATCTGGTAAATTTTATCGGGGTGCCCCTGGCCGGGCTAAAATCATTTCAGTTGTTCAGTGGCTCGGGGGCTGCCGCTGATGCTTTTACCATGGAAGAGTTGACAAAGCCGGTACAAAGCAATACTTACTTGTTGATTATCGCCGGGCTTGTTATGGTAATAACTTTATGGTTGTCAAGGAAAGCCCGCAGTGTTACAAAAACAGAAATTAACCTGAGCCGTCAGGACGAAGGCAGTGAGCGATTTGGCTCTACCTCTTTTTCAAGGTATGTTGTAAGACGTGCAGTTGATATAAACCGCTCTTTCGTGAAAATTATGTCCCGTAGGATGCTGGTAAACTTGGAAAAGCGGTTTCGCCGACAAGAAAACCAAGGGATCGGCCTGCCTTCGTTCGATCTGGTAAGGGCATCCGTGAACCTTACCGTGGCCAGTATCATTATTTCTTTTGCAACATCTTTGAAATTACCCCTTTCAACTACTTATGTCACCTTCATGGTGGCCATGGGCACGTCCCTTTCCGACAGGGCATGGGGGCGTGAAAGTGCCGTGTACAGGATAAGCGGGGTGTTAACAGTGATTGGTGGTTGGTTTTTCACGGCCGTGGTGGCCTTTACCGTGGCTTTAACCGTTGCCTTTTTAATTAAACTTGGCGGGATCGTAATGATTGGGATATTGATCCTCGTGGCCTTCTTCTTTATTTTACGTACCCACAAGATACACAGGAAAAGGGAAGAACGTGAAATGAAAGAAGAACTGGAAGAGCAACAAAGGATAACAACTGCTGATACCGTGGTTTCGGGTTGTTCTGAAAAGGTAAACCGTGCCCTGGTACAAGTAATTACCATTTATAACAAGAATATAAAAGGTTTGTCGCGCGAGAGCCGAAAGGAATTCAAGCTTATCTTGAAAGAATTAAAACAACTTGAAGACGAGACCAACGCCCTAAAAAAAGATACATACAGGGTTATTTCTTTATTGAAAAAAGATTCTACTGAAACAGGCCCTTATTACGTGCAGGTTATTGATTACCTTGATGAAATCGTACGGACGATCAAGGCGATCGTGGATGCTAGTTGGAACCATATTTCCAATAACCACAAGGGCTTGATACATGACCAAGCGGCAGAATTGGATTATATCAAAAGTGAATCGGCCTTGTTTTTCATGGAAATTAAGCAAATGATCGACAAGCAAAATTTTGATGAATACGTGCAAGTTGTAGCCCGGCAGGAAAAGCTTATCGATACCATTCAGAAATTCAGGAAAAGGCAGATAAAACGGATCAAAAAAGGCGTGGTAAAAACCAAGAACAGCATGCTGTATTTTACCCTCCTGAACGAGTCGAAAAACTTGCTACTACATACCGAAAGCTTGTTAAAATACCAGAAAGATTTCGTGGAAGTAAACGAGGACGAGGGTTTAAGCCAAGAATAATTAACGGGACTTATTACCCGAATTTATAGCCCACGCCTTTTATGGTCTTGATGGAATCATTCCCTATCTTTTCCCGCAATTTTCGGATGTGGACATCAATCGTGCGATCGCCCACCACGATGTTATCCCCCCAAACTTTAGTAAAAATCTCTTCACGGGTAAAAACTTTCCCGGGCTTGGAAATAAAGCCAGTAGTTCAAATTCTTTCTTGGGCAAAAAAAGTTCTTGCCCGTTGTTCACGACCACGAAGCGTTCCTTGTCAATTTGAAGCCCAATGCTTGATTTACCCGGTTGTGGTAAGTCATTTACCGGGTTGTTACTGTACCTTTTCAACAAGGCTTTTATCCGGCTTATCAATACCTTTGGTTTGATGGGCTTGGTTATGTAATCATCGCCCCCTGCCTCAAAACCTGCAATTTGCGAGTAATCTTCGCCCCTGGCCGTTAAAAACGCGATGATCGTGCGGGCAAGTTCAGGATATTTACGGAGTTCCTCGCAGGTTTCGATACCGTCCATGTCGGGCATCATAACATCCAACAAGATTAAATGGGGCCTTATTTCCAAGGCTGTCTTGACCGCCTCTTTTCCATTCCTGGAAGCAAAAAGCTGAAAACCTTCCTTTTTTAAATTATAACCGATGAATTCAAGAATATCTTTTTCATCATCTACCAAAAGAATATAATCCTTGTTATCCATTTTCACGACGCTTAAAAAATACATGATAAATTTATCAAAGATATTCAATTTTAAAAGAATATTAAATTAATATTAACAAAGTTAATTGCCCAAGCGCGTGGTTAATGCTATAAATGCTTGTTATTTAGTTTGCTATCATTGACGTTCCGGTGAGTTGAGGATAATTTTTTTTTCATGAACAGTACAGGGTTTCTTAAGATTAAAATAATGTTCGATTAATTTTTAATTTTGCGCAACTTTAAATGAACCTGAAATTATGGGTAAAAAATGTTTAAAATTAATTATGGCCGGGTTTATTATATTTTGCCCGGTCTTTTCAGGAGATGGGGATACTGAATTTATCCCGAAAGGGGAGCCCATCCTTAAAGTATTTAATAATTTTCATCAAAGCATCTCGAAAAGCCCTAATGAAACTGCTTTTGAA
>CAZKIR010000153.1:0-8703 GCA_964552835.1 uncultured Bacteroidales bacterium | reverse complement strand
ATAATGTAGGCCTGCAAGTATACAAGAATAACCAGTTTCGCACGATCTACGGGGATGCCGGCTTTTTTAAAAAAAACGAGATCCGGGTAATTTTTCCCGGCCAATCAAATGAACTGTTGATCGGTACCCTTACCAATGGTGTTTATGTCTTGAAGGAAGGGAAGATCGAGAAATGGAATGCCCCGGTAAATGATATTTTAATTGAATATGATTTGTTCTCGGGTATTAAGATTAAAGACGAATACGTGTTCGGATCTATACAAAATGGGCTTTATATTGCTGATAAATGGGGTAGGGTTCTGCAACACCTGAACCGTGGTAAAAACTTGCAGAACAACACGGTCCTGTCCCTTTACCAGGATCGGCAATTAAACCTATGGATTGGGCTCGACAACGGCATTTCTATGGTAGAAATAAGTTCGCCCTTGACAAGGATTAATTACACCCATGGCATCGAAACGGGATATGATGCCATAGCCCATGAAGGAAAAATATATCTCGGGACCAACCAAGGCTTGTTTTGTAAGGATATTAGTTTTTTGGCCAATGGGACCAGCGGGGATGACCAATTTATGCTTATACCCGGGACAGAAGGGCAAGTGTGGTCGCTGAAAAAATTTGGCGGCCATCTACTATGCGGCCATAATAGGGGCACTTACTTGATTAGGGACGGTAATGCCCAGATAATAAATGACACGCGGGGCGGATGGACTTATTTTAAACCCGAGGGCCATGAAGGGCTTATTATAAGCGGTACCTACACGGGCCTGGTTGTTTATGAAGAAGATAAAGACGGTGTCCGTTTTTCACATGCAGTGAAAGGCTTTAATGAATCGTCCATGGATATTTACCAGTGGGATAAAAATGTTCTTTGGATTGGCCATGGCTACAAGGGCCTTTACAGGCTATTGCTAGATGAAGGATTGGACTCCGTTTTAGCTGTCGAAAATTATTTTAAAGAAAAAGGGTTGCCCGATGAATTGCCTTATAACATCCTTAAAATCAAGGATGAAATGCTTGTCTCTACCACGAACGGGATTTTCCAATACAACCCGCCCACGAATTCGTTTATCCAATCATCACATTATAACGATTTTTTTGAAGAAGGACTGCATTACACGCTTTTGCACGAGGACAACGAGGGCAATATCTGGTACTTCAGTGATGAAAAAATGGGGGTTTACCGGCTATTGGAAGACGGTACCTACAGGAATATCTACACGCCTTTCTTGAAGTTTAAGAATTCATTGAACACGGTTTTTGATAATATTTATGTATATGATGACAATAATATTTTTATTGGTACCAAAAATGGTTTTATTCATTATAACCCCTCGATCAATAAAGAATATTATATTGATAACAGGACCTTTATCCGTGAAATAAGATTTTTCTCCCGTAAAAGTGGGGAAATGTTATCCACTGCTTCTCTTGACAGTCTTCATGCCAACAAGGATGGTGAAAATGCTTTTCCTTTCGAGTACAACTCGGTAACTTTTATTTATGCTTCCAACGACTTGGAAAATGCCTCGAATATTACCTATTCATATCGCCTGCAAGGATATGATGAAAACTGGTCGGCCTGGGAAGAAAGAAGTTTTAAAGAATATACTAACCTGAAAGAAGGGCATTACGTGTTCGATGTCAAAGCTCGTAACCAATACAATAACGTGGCCTCCACCGATCGCTACGCGTTTGTCATTTTACCGCCATTTTACCGTTCCCGGGTGGCCATAATTTTTTATATCCTGGTTATCATGCTCACGATAACCATATCTATATACTTGTTTATGAGGAGGATAGAGAAGGAAAAGCGAAAGGAAAAGCTAAAACAAAAACAGAAATACATTGAACGGGAAAAATTACTGAACGAGGAAAAATTATTGACAGAAAAAGAGCTCGTGAGGACACGGAACGAGAAATTGCGGGCCGAGATGAAACACAAGAACAAGGAATTGGCCAATTCTACTTACCATATCATTCAAAAAAATAAATTCTTGAACAGTATAAAAAATGAAATAGCCAAAATTAACAAGGACTTGAAAGATGATTTGGCCAGGAGGGATATGAACCGTATTGTCAAGAAAATTGATAAAGATATCAGCCACGAGAAGCATTGGGAAGTTTTTGACCGCTATTTTGACGAGGTACACCAGGATTTTCTAAACAGGTTGAGGGAAAATCACCCCGATTTGACCCCAAAGGAAATGCGTATGTGCGCATACCTTCGAATGAACATATCAACAAAAGAAATCGCCCCCTTGATGAATATTTCCATACGGGGCGTTGAAATTAGCCGGTACAGGTTAAGAAAAAAATTGGGCCTCGACCGGGAAACAAATCTTACCGAGTATATCCTTAGCGTATAGTTAAGCCAATCTTAATTTAATCTAACTGTGTATTCCTGTATTTTTTTTGTAGGGATAATTTTGATTTTCAATAATTTTATTATTAAGGTGTTATAATCAACATGTAGTAGTATTGATGTATTGAAATTCATGCCATGATGAGGCCTTGTTGAGGGCTTTTTTTGCCTATCCATTTGGATTCCTTTTATTTTTACATCATGATAATTCGCGCTAAAAAGCAATGTCAATTTTAAATTTAGAAATATGAGAAAATTATTTACCACCTTATTCCTTGTATTTATTATAAGCTTTGGCCTTCTTGGGCAGGAAAGAAAGGAAATAACCGGTACTTTAACGGCAAAAGAAGACGGTTCGCCCTTGCCCGGGGCCAATGTAGTAGTGAAAGGGACTACCCAGGGAACAATTACCGATTTGGCCGGTAAATACTCGATTGAAGCAATCCCTTCAGATGTATTGATATTTTCTTTTATCGGGTACCAGAAAGAAGAAGTTGAAGTAGGCGGCAAATCTGTAATTGATGTCAGCCTGGAAGCCGATGTTCAAAGTATGGAAGAAATCGTGGTTGTTGGGTATGGTGTACAGAAAAAAAGCCTTGTTACCGGGGCGATCGCGAAAGTAGACAAGGAAGAAATTTCCAAGTCGAACATGGCCAGGGTCGAACAAGCCCTCCAGGGTAAAACGGCCGGCGTTTCTATCACGCAAACCTCCGGGCAGCCTGGTTCAGGTTTTACCATCCGGGTAAGGGGCACGGGCTCCAACGGGCGCTCAGAACCCATTTTCGTAGTGGATGGATTAAGAATGGCGGGTATTGAAAATATAAATACCAATGATATTGAATCGGTAGAAGTATTGAAAGATGCTGCCTCGGCAGCTATATATGGTGCCGATGGGGCCAATGGCGTGGTATTGATCACTACCAAATCGGGCACGAAAAATGAACCCCGGCTAACTTACGAGTACTATTATGGCCTCCAGGAAATTGCCAATACTGATTTCGGTGTGATGAACAGTACCGATTACCTGGATTATCGTTGGAAGGCCTTAACAGCTGAGGGAAAAGATTCAGCCACTGTATCTTCCATGATCCCCTTGCCGGGTAATGAAACGTATTCAACCAACTGGCTCGACGAAGTTATTAATCCTGCCCCAGTGTCAGAACATTACTTGTCGTACCAGGGAGGTACCGAGAACGTAACTTATAACACGAGTATATCTTATCTTAACCAGGATGGTATCGGGGGCGGCGACAAGGCCAATTTTAACCGGTTAACCGGCCGTTTTAGCGCGGATTACAAGCTAAAGGATTGGTTAACCGTTGGCCACAAGATAAATTACTCGCATGCTGAAAGGACTTCCTTACCAGAAAATTCCATGTTTAATAGTTTTATGAACATGTCCATTTTGTTGGATCCCTTGACCCCGGTTACCGTACCTTATGATAGCATGTATTTTATCGGGGAAGATTTTAAACCCCTGCTGGTTCAAGATGAAGATGGGGAATATTATGGTATTTCGAGGATCTTAGCCGGCGAAATATATAACCCGAAAGCCTTGTTAGCAACTCAACACGATAAAAATTACGAGGATAAATTGTTCGGGAATGTATACGTTGATTTTCGTCCTATTAAAGGCCTTTCGATAAAAACGAAAATGGATTTTGACCTGGCCTATCCCAACTGGCAGGGTTGGACACCAAAATATTATTTTAACGCGGAGCAGATAAACCGGAATAGCGGTGTTTACCGTGGATATTCGCGCCATCAGACCTGGCAATGGGGAAATTTCCTGAACTATGATTTCTCGTTGGGCGACCATAATATTGGCGTGTTGGCGGGTGCCGAGGCCCAGAATTATTACAACATAAATCTTTCGGCATCAGGTGCCAACATGATCAGGGAAGAAGATAATTTTGCTTATATCGGTACCACCCCCGATTCCACGAACCTCGCTGGTGATTGGTCTAATGAAGTGAGAAGGGTTTCGTATATCGGGCGGTTATCTTATAATTACAAGGAACGCTACATGTTGACTTCCAACTTGCGTTCTGACCGTTCCAGTTTGTTTGGGCCAAAAAACCGGGTAGGGAATTTTCCTTCTTTTTCGGTAGGATGGGTCGTTTCCAGGGAAGCCTTTTGGGATTTTGACGCCGTTAATTTCGTGAAATTAAGGGCTAGCTGGGGGCAAAATGGTTCAACTTCTAACTTGAGCTCGTTTGGTTACCTTTCATTGATAACCAGTGCTTATAAATACCCGAATTCTAACGAGCAGTTAGAAAATGCCTCGGAACCCAGGGAATTGGCCAACCCGGTGTTAAAATGGGAAAGAAGTGAACAAACAGATATTGGCATGGACCTCGGGTTTTTTCAAAATAGCATTACCTTATCTGTTGATTATTATAATAAAGTTACCAAAGACCTGCTAACGCAAAGTACTTACCCAGCATTATATGGTAATTACAACACGAGCATTAACGCGGGCAACATTTTAAACCGCGGGGTGGAAATTGAAGCCGGCGCGAAAAGAAGTTTAGGGGATTTTAAATTTAACCTGAGCCTTAATGCCGCTTACAATTACAATGAAGTGACCAGTACCGGGGAGCAGGATAAATTATTCGGGACTACTGTTTTCACGGACGATGCCGAGCTAACCTATTTTGAAGAAGGCTACCCGGCCTGGTATTTTAGTGCTTACAAAACGGACGGGATATTCCAGACCGAAGAAGAAATTAAAAATTACACGGGTTTTAGCGGGAACAAGATATTGCCCAACGCGATACCCGGTGACGTGAAATTCGTGGATATTAACAAGGACGGCAAGATCGATGTTGATGACCGGATAATGGTGGGCGATCCCTATCCCGACTGGACATTTGGTACGAACTTGTACCTCGCCTACAAGGGATTGGACATTACCATGTACTGGCAAGGGGCGACCGGCCTTAATATCGTGAACGCACTAAACCGTTCTGACCGGGTGGGCATGAACAAGCCCCAGTTTTATTATGACATGGCATGGGATGGTGAAGGCTCCACGAATGAATGGTTTAGGCCTTCAGAGGTTGACCCGAACGGGAACTTCCGCATGAGCGATTTACTGGTTGAAGATGGGGATTATCTCCGCTTGAAAACCCTTCAAATCGGGTATAATATCAAGGCCATTAATTTTTTCAGCGATTTTGGTATCCAAAAGGCCCGCTTGTATGTATCGGGCACCAACTTGTTGACCTTTACCAAGTACAAGGGGCTGGACCCTGAAATTGGCTCGGTTGCTGGCCCCAATGCCATAGGTATTGACTACGGCTTCTATCCTTCGGCAAGGGTATACCAATTTGGTTTTAACGTAACTTTTTAATGCAACTCTTAAAACGATATAGATTATGAAACGGCAATTCAAAAAGATAAAATTTTTCTTCGTGGCCCTGGCTTTTGTTTCTTGTTCAGACGAGTTTTTGGAAATGGAGCCACAAGGCCTGCGCTTTGAAGATAATTTTTATTCAACCCTGGATGAAATTAAAGAAGGTTTGTTGGCCGCGTACGACCTCACTGCTCAAAAATACACGGGCACATATACCTACCATAGTTCATACATGATGAGGAACATTGCTTCTGATGACGCGAACACGGGCGGGGGGAACGCGCTGGATATGCTCGAATGGCAAAGGATCGATGAGTTTTCTGCCACGCCAAGTAACATGTCATTGATGGGGCACTGGTGGCGTTCCTATTTTGGGATTTATCGCTGCAACCAAATTATTACACGGGTAGACCCGGATGATAATAACCTTTACCAAACACCGGATGATAAAGCTTTGGTGAAAAAATACCTGGCCGAAGCCTATTTTTTGCGGGCGTATTATTATTATGAACTGGTTACATTTTTTGGCGGTGTGCCCTTGGTTGATCGGGTTATTAACGTGTCAGAAGATTACCCGAAAAGAGCCAGCAAGGAAAAGACCTGGGAATTTATTGAAAATGACCTGAAGGCGGCCATACCCGATTTGCCCCTTAAATCACTTCAAGCTTCTAATGAGCTGCACAGGGCATCCAAGGGTGCTGCGCAAGCCCTGCTGGGCAAATCCTACATGTTGCAAGGAAAATATGACGGCGCGGCTGAAATCCTCGAAGAGGTTATCGTGTCAGGCGAATACCGACTGGATACATCCTATGCACATATCTTTTCCGTGGATGGTGAGTTTGGTGTTGAGTCCATTTTTGAAATTTCGCATTCATCTACCAGCCCGGCTGATTGGGAAGCCCCTTGGATAAGTGGTAAACCCAGGTACAGGGCTTATGAAGGCAACGTGGATTGCCAGATGATGGGCGTGCGGGAGCTTTCCGGTTCATCTGAATATCTGCCGGGGTGGGGATTTAACAAGGCAGAGACAAATCTCGTGAATTCCTTCCTGGACGAGGGCGATACCCTTCGTATGGAGGTGTCTATCTATAACATGGATTCCGTTAAAGCCCGGGAAGCCCGCGATACTACAACCACTGGTAAAGTTACTTGGACTTCCGATTACAAGTACACGGGCTGGTACTGCAACAAGTATGCACCCAAAGCATCCAATCGCGGGGATAATATTGGTGCTTCTGAACTGGACTATAACGTGAACGAGCGGGTGATACGATATGCTGATATATTGCTGTTGGCCGCCGAGGCACACATGATGAAACCATCGCCCGACGAGGCAAAAACCCACGAGTATATCAATGATATCCGTGAACGGGTTGGACTAGCTGATATTGACACGAACTTGTCCGGTGACGACCTTTTTGATGCCCTGGTAAAGGAAAGAAGGCTTGAATTGGCCATGGAAGGCCACAGGTACTTTGACCTAATCCGATGGGGAATGGCTTCTGACGTATTGGTTAACCAACCAGAAGCTACCTCCAATAATTATGGTTCATTTATCGAGGGAGAAAACGAGCTATTCCCGATCCCCCTTCAAGAAATGGAGCGTTCAGGAGGTGTGTTAGAACAAAATTAATGGCTTATGCCATCTAATCAATTGTTTATAATTAAATCAATTATTTATTAACTAAATTTTACTATTATGAAAAGAGTTTTACTTACAACAATGACAGCATTTTTCGCGATTGCCATGATGTTTGGGCAATCAGAAATTCTGATTAATGATTTTACCGGTACAATCGATCCCGATAAAATCTATGGAGACAGCTATGACACGGGCAGTGGAATGAACGAGTCCACCGTTTCTTTTGAAGATGACCAGTTGAAAGCCGATTACTCGTTTGACAAACCATCCTGGTATCCGAGGACTGTATGGTACCATTTTGAACAGACTTACGACATGTCAGAAAAATCCATCTTGAACGTGAAGTTCATGGCCACTGACAACGAAAACGACAGTCTTAAGGTGCGTCTTGACTTATGGGGAATGGGTGCCGAACCCTACAATGACACCATCCGCGAGATGATGGAAACCAATGGAAATCCATGGGAAATTCTGGCTGCCAATGGCGAATGGTACGATGATACCACGGATTTTGAAGAAGCAAACCGCTGGTTCTGTACTTACTGGAATGGTGGCATTGATGCAACCCGTATTGACAGCACCCAAATCAATGGTTTTGAGGCTTTAGTGAACTACGGCGACGATGAACTTGCCAACATGCCGGGTACCTTGTACATCGACTACATTAAAATTACCGATGAACTAGGCACTGATATTTACTTGTATGGTGAACCCAGTGCTTTTAGCCTGGCTATTTATCCAACAACGCCCTCGAGCTTGTTAAAAGTAAATTCCGAAAGCCGCGTGGCTGAACTAATGATCGTTGACATCACGGGCAAGGTGGTTTACAAAAACACGAACGTGAACAGGAAATTGATGGATATTGACGTTTCATCATACAACACCGGCCTTTACATCTTGAATGCTGTTGGTGTAAATGGTGAGGTGGTAAGCAAGAAATTCATCAAGAAATAAAAGAAGCGACGTGATCCGATTTTTATTAGGTATTTTCTAAGTTGATAATCAACCCCGTTTATGTAATGATTTATTGTTAAAAAACGGGGTTGATTTTTCCTGGTACTTTCTTTTGCCCGGGTTATGCATGCCCGTGTATATTTCTTTTCCATTGGTATTCTTTAACCTTCTAATGACATGAAGAAAAAAACAACTATTAATCCTCTTTTAATTGCATTGATCGTGGCCCTGGGAGGATTTTTAATGGGATTTGATGCGTCCGTGATCTCGGGCGTGGTAAAATTTGTAGAGCCACATTTTGAATTGACCAAGTTACAAGTAGGATGGGTTGTTAGTTGCTTAACTTTAACGTCTACCTTGGCCATGATGGTGGCAGGGCCTGTT